>JAYFPV010000040.1:0-13155 GCA_034927465.1 Lawsonibacter sp. | reverse complement strand
GTATCCGGTGCCTGCACTTATTAGCACCAGGGGACTGGATGCCTTCCCGGAGTGTTTGGAGATGGCGGAAAAGCACGGGCGCACCATACTGCGTACCAAGGCACAGACATCGGCGTTTATGAGTGCCCTGATCGGCAGCCTATATAACCATCTGGCTCCCAGGATCACCCGTTCCGGCGTGATGATGGAGATTTACGGTGAGGGAGTTCTGTTTCAAGGAGAATCCGGCGTGGGAAAAAGCGAAGTGGCCATTGAGCTGATCAAGCGCGGACACCGGATCATTGCCGACGACGCGGTGGAAATCCGGGAGACCAACCACGGTACGCTGGAGGCCACCGCCCCTGAGTTGATTCGCCACTATATGGAACTGAGGGGAATCGGGGTCATTGATGTGCGCCGCCTGTTTGGTATGGGAGCCATTAAGCTGCGGCAGGAAATTCATTTGGTAATCAATTTGGAGCCTTGGGATGATAACGCAGTTTATGACCGGCTGGGACTTGACTCAATTCAAATTGAAATTTTGGGGGTCAAGGTTCCATCCATCACCATCCCGGTAAAGCCGGGGCGGAACCTGGCCAGCATTGTAGAGGTAGCGGCAATGAACAACCGCAACCGGAAAATGGGCCACAATGCGGCGCTGGAACTGACCCAACGAATGGACCAACACTTTGAAAAGCTCCAGGGAAAAAAGGAGAATGAGTAACCATGTACTATGTCGGCGTTGATGTAGGCGGCACCAATCTGGTGGCGGGCCTGGTGAATGAAGAGGGGACCATTCTGGGTAAAATTAGTCATCCGGTGGATCGTTCCATGTCAGCGGATCAGCTGTGCCGGGAACTTGCCAATCTGGCCAAAGTGGTATGCAAGACCGGCGGGTTGGAAGATGGGCAGATTGAGGCTGTGGGCGTGGGGTTTCCCGGACTGGTGGATAACCAGAAGGGGATGGTGGTTCAGACCCCAAATATGCCATTTCAGCAAACGCCTTTTCGAGCGGTGTTTCAGGAGCAATGGGATATCCCGGTTTACCTGGGCAATGACGCCAACTGCGCCGCCATTGGGGAATACTGGGCTGGGGCAGCCAAGGGGTGCAGCACCGCAATGGTCATTACGTTGGGAACCGGCATCGGCGGTGGCATGGTGGTAGACGGGAAGCTGTTTACCGGATATGCCAACGGCGGCATGGAGCCGGGGCACATGATTATTCACCCAAATGGCCTGCTGTGCGGATGCGGAAACCGGGGCTGCTGGGAACAGTATGGCTCAGCCTCCGCGCTGATTCGGCTGACCCAGAAGGAGATGGAGAACAGCCGGAATAGTCTGCTGTGGGAGCTGTGTGAAGGAGATCGCTTCAAAGTCCAGGGCCGAACTGCTTTTCAGGCCGCCCGCCAGGGGGACGAGACGGCCAGGCGGGTGCTGAGCGCCTATCTGCAAGGGCTGTCCATTGGGATGATCAACCTGATCAACATTCTTCAGCCAGAGGTTATCTGTCTGGGCGGCGGCATCAGCAACGCGGAGGATGACCTTCTGCTGGATCCGCTGCGGGAACTGGTTCGAAAGGGTTCCTTTGATAAAAACTCGCCCACGCGGCTGGTACGGGCTGCGCTGGGCAATGACGCAGGGGTGGTTGGCGCTGCCCTGCTGCGCAATTCCCTGTAAGATTCGGACGATTTCGGCTCTCCGAGAAGATGTGCGGAGGGCCGCTTTTTTTGCGGAGAGCTATTCTATTTTCCAGCCAAATTTGCTATAATCATATCATGTCAGCAGCGGCCGCACAAAGTGCGGCCACAAACCTTATTCGCAACGCATACCTACTGCGTTTCGGAAAAACAGTTCCTTTGATTTTCATAGGATGGAGGTCCTTATGGATCGTTTTGAAACATTGCATCGGGAGCTGACCCGCCGCTGTCCGGATTTGGACGTGCGCGTCAACGAACCGATGTCTCATCATACCTCCTTTCATATCGGAGGCCCTGCCGCCCTAATGGCTTTGCCAAAAAGTGAGGAAGAGGCGGCTGCGGCTTTGCAGGCGGCTGCAGAACTGGAAATCCAGCCTTTCTTCATGGGCAACGGTTCAAATCTGCTGGTTCCGGACGAGGGTGTGGAGCGCTTTTTAGTGAAAGCGGTACCCGGCCTGTGCGAATGCCGAGGGGAAGAGACTCTAATTTTGGCGGGCAGCGGGATCACCCTGGCCCGCCTAGCTGTGTTTGCCCGGGACAGCCATCTCACCGGCCTGGAATTTGCCCACGGAATCCCGGGCTCTCTGGGAGGAGCGGTGACCATGAATGCCGGAGCGTACGACGGGGAAATGTCTCAGCTTGTGTGCGCGGTGACGTGTTTGACGCAAGCCGGGGAGCGGGAGACAGTGACGGATTTTGGCTTTGGCTATCGCCGCAGCACCTTTTCCGATGGCAGCCGCATGATTTTATCCGCCAGACTGGAGCTGGCGTGGGGAGATCTGGAGGCCATCAGTGCCAAAATGGAGAAACTGTCCGCCCTGCGTCAGTCCAAACAGCCTTTGGAGTATCCCAGCGCAGGCTCCATGTTTAAGCGCCCACCCGGGCACTTTGCAGCCGCCCTCATTGAGCAGTGCGGATTAAAAGGCTTCTCGGTGGGGGGCGCTCAGGTTTCCGAAAAACATGCCGGATTTGTGGTTAACCGGGGCGGCGCCACCTGCGGGGAGGTGCTGGAGCTGGTGGATCAGGTCCGCCGACGTGTGCTGGCCCAGGCCGGCGTGGAGCTGGAGCTGGAGGTCCGGATGTTACGGTAAGAGAATCCCATCGAGTTGGGTAAGAGGTGAGTCATATGGAGTTTGTGATTATATCGGGGCTGTCGGGAGCAGGAAAGAGCAAAGCCGCTTCCTTTATGGAGGATATGGACTTCTTCTGTGTGGACAATCTGCCCGTCCCGCTGATCCCCAAATTTGCCGAGCTGGGCATGGCGGGAGCGGGGGAGTACGACCGGGTGGTGCTGGTTACCGACGTGCGCAGCGGAACCAACTTCGACAGTCTGTTCCAGGCGCTGGAAGACCTGAAATCCATGAAATGCGCCTACCGCATCCTGTTTATGGAGGCCTCGGACGAGGTCATTATTCAGCGGTATAAGGAAACACGCCGCAGCCATCCTCTGGCGGAGGAGTGCGACAGTCTGGAGCAGGCCATCGGGCTAGAGCGCCGGATGCTGGCTCCGTTGCGGGAGCGGGCGGAATATATTATCGACACCTCCAACCTGTCCACTGCCAAGCTGAAGGGGGAACTGCGTCGGCTTTTTGCCCGGAGCGGCGGCGTCTTGGAGGGACGCATGGATGTGCGGGTGACCTCTTTCGGCTTCAAACACGGGGTGCCGATGGAGGCCGACTTGGTCTTTGACGTGCGCTTTTTGCCAAATCCGTATTATGTGGCTGAACTGCGGCCGTTTACCGGTTTGGATGCCGAGGTACGGGACTATGTCTTTTCCAGTCCGCAGACCGGGGAATTTTTGAATCGCATGGGGGATTTCGTGGGCTGGCTTCTGCCGCGGTATGAGGAAGAGGGGAAGACTGCCCTTGTGATCGCCATTGGTTGCACCGGGGGACACCATCGTTCGGTGGCGATTGCTCACGCATTGGCCAACATCATCCGAAAGGCAGGCTTCCCTGTTTCAGAGAGCCACCGAGACTTGGGACGGACCTGATTTCGGCCGGAGAGGAGGATACCATGTCCGAAAGTTTACCCAATGCTTCCCAGTGGGAGCGAGGCCTGAAAATTGTCGCCGTGGGCGGAGGGACGGGACTGTCCACCATGCTGAGAGGGCTGAAGAAGTACACCAGGAATCTGACCGCGATTGTCACGGTGTCGGACGACGGCGGCAGCTCCGGAATGCTGCGCCGGGACATCGGGATGCCTCCGCCCGGAGATATCCGCCACTGCATGGAGGCGCTGGCCAACACGGAACCGATTATGGAGCGTCTGCTTACGTACCGCTTTACCGATGGTTCTCTGGCCGGCCAGTCCTTTGGAAACTTGCTGTTGGCCGCGCTGAACGGGGTTACCGGCTCTTTTGAAGAAGCAGTGAGCCAGATGAGTCAGGTGCTGGCGATCACCGGACAAGTGATCCCTGTTACTGGGGCCAATGTGCAGCTGGAGGCCGTGTTTGAAAACGGGGTCCGCGTGGTGGGAGAGTCCAAAATCTATCAGGTGAAGAAGGATCAGGACTGCCGCATTGCCCATGTGGCACTGATCCCGCCGCGTCCTGCTCCGCTGCCAAAGGCTCTGCAGGCCATTGAAGAGGCTGACCTGATTCTATTGGGCCCAGGAAGCTTGTATACCAGTATTATTCCAAACCTGTTAGTGGACGGAGTGGCCCGGGCCATCTCCAGGTCTGGCGCTCCCAAGATTTATGTATGCACTATCATGACCCAGGACGGGGAGACGGAGGGGTATACTGCGGCCGACCATCTGGAAGCCCTGCTGACGCATGGAGGCCCTGGGCTGGTGGATCTGTGCCTGGCGAATTCCGCTCCCGTTCATCCGGGGCTGGTGGAGAAATACCGGGAGGAAGATGCCGTCCCCCTTACGATTGATCGGGAGCGCATCGCCGCCATGGGACTGGCACTGGTGGAGCGGCCAATGACCACTCAAGGCGGCAACTATGCCCGCCACGACCCGGATTTGCTGGCCGAGGCCCTGCTGGAAATTTACCGCTGTCGGGCGGTTCGCATTTTCGGGGGGGATCGGCGCTATGTGTTGGAGGATTAACCATGTCGTTTGCGGGAGATGTGAAAACTGAGCTGTGCCGTGCTTCTATGAGCCGGAAGTGCTGCGCTCAGGCCGAATGTTATGGCATTTTACTTTACGGTAATACCTTCACCCCTGGAGAGGTGAGGATTATCACCGAGAATGATGCCTTTGCCCAGCGGCTGCCCCTGATCTTGAAAAAAGCATTGAAATTCTCGTTCGATCGACTTCCGGATGGGGATGGTAAGCACATCTTTTCCATCATAGCCCCCAAAAAACTGGCGGCAATCCAGCAGCTGTTTGGCGGCGACGAAAAGTCTCTGGCACTGCATATCAACTTTGGGGTGCTGGAGGAGAATTGCTGCCGCACCGCCTTTCTCAGAGGGGCTTTTTTGGCCGGCGGATCGGTGACCGATCCAAGAAAGGGTTACCATTTGGAGTTGTCTACCTCTCACCTCAGCGTTAGTCGGGAGATGGTTGCCCTGATGCGGGAGATGGAGTTGGAGCCAAAGTCTGCACAGAGAAAGGGAAACGCGGTGATTTACTTTAAGCAGAGCGATCGCATCGAAGACCTGCTTACTTCCATCGGTGCCCCGATCTCTGCCATGGAAGTGATGAACGCAAAGCTGGAAAAAGATCTGCGGGGAAGCGTCAACCGCCAGGTGAACTGCGATGCTGCCAACCTGGACAAGGCAGTGGAGGCGGCGATGACCCAGGTAGAGGCCATCCGGAAGTTGGAAGCCAGCGGACAGCTGGCGCTTCTGCCGGACAAGCTGAGGGAGACGGCCCGATTGCGGCTGGAATATCCGGAGGATACTCTGTCTCAGCTGGCCGAGCAGTATGATCCTCCCATTACCAAATCTGCCCTGAACCATCGCCTGCGAAAGCTGGTGGAGCTGGGAAGGGAGCAGTAAAATGGAAGGGAAAGTAACCGCGCCCAATTTCCCCATCATACTGCGGTTTCCGGAAGAAGGATTGGCCCTGGCCCTGTTAATTGCCGGATTTGTGGGTCTGCTGCTGATTTCCCTTGGCGCGGCGGCAGGCCTGTGGGTCCTATGCGGAACGGGCGGCGCTCTTATAGGCCTGGCCGTGCTGTGGGCCCTTGTTCAGAAGCGAACGGAGATTGTGGTGGACACGGATCGAATCACGGTGCGCGGTCCATGGTCCGAAAAGACCTATTTTTACAAGGAGAAGAATCTCCTGCTGCGCCGGTCCTGGGCGGTCACCAGTCGCCGGACGGGCACCTTTGGAATGGGGCTGACTGATGTGGCAGTCCAGCTGCGGCAGGGTAGCCGGGCCGAGGTCACCATCCCCGTTTCCTGGAGAGGCAGTCAGAGCTTTCGGGATGCCATGGCATTTTTGGAAAGCTTGCCCATTCCAAAGCGATATTTATAAAAAGAAAACCGGTTGGCTCGGGACGGGCTGTCATCCCCACCCAAACCGGCAAAAGGAGAGGGAGTTTCCATGTCAGACGATATCTTTCGCACCGCCGTTCCAGGCGACGAGGAGTTGATTTTATCCTTTATCCGAGCTCTGGCGGAGTATGAACATCTGTCCGATCAGGTGACGGCTACCCCAGGGCTGCTGCATGAATGGGTGTTTGAAAAGCGGCTGGTTGAAGTGATCTTTGCGATGGACCACGGGAAAGAAGTGGGCTTTGCCCTGTTTTTCTACAATTTTTCCACCTTTTTGGGCAGACCCGGCATTTATTTGGAGGACCTGTTTGTCCTGCCCGAAGGACGGGGCCGTGGATACGGTAAGAACCTTCTGAAGGAACTGGCGCGGATTGCCGCGGAGCGAGGCTGCGGCCGGCTGGAATGGTCCTGTCTGGACTGGAATCGGCCCGCTATCCAGTTCTATACGAAAGGGATGGGGGCGGCCCCAATGGACGAATGGACCATCTATCGTCTGACCGGAGATTCTCTGAAGGCCGCAGCCCAATGAAGGGAGAAGGATGACCAAAGTCGGCTTGATCCAGCGGTCTGGCACGTCGAGAGACGACGGGAGCTGGACAAGCCTTGGTTATTTCCGTGTACTGCAAACGAATAGGGCTGGCGGCCTGTAAAAAATCCGCCGGGGAGGAGCATACCATGCCAAGAGGCGGAATGGAATATCAGCATAAAAAAAATCTCTTCGAGGTTATGAATGACATCAAAGAAAAAGCCGAGCCATGGAAGACATCGGCCCTTTGGAAGACAAAGGATGCCTGCTTTTACAAGGCGCGGCGGGACGGCACGATCCGGATGTATCGCACCGGCGGGCGAAACGGATTTTGTTGGGCAGATTTAAAGCTGGTTCCGATTCGCGGGGGTGGTACGATCATGATCGTCAACACCGCCGCCACCATGGGGACGAAGCTGCTTGCCTGGGCGCTGTGTGTGGTGTGCCTGTTTATGGTGGCCCACGATTGGGTGGAGTACGGGGGCGGCTCGTTTCTGGCTCGTGATTTGCCCTATCTCTTGGTTTGCGCGCTGGCGGTGGTTCTGACCCTGATGACCGGGCGGGAAACGCCCAAGCTGCTCCAGTTTTTAGAGCAGGATCTGGGATGGGAGCGGGCGAGGTAAGGAAAACTCGACCTACAGCGCGGGTTCAAAATATCCGCCCATCGCAGAAAAAGGCGATGCCCGGTTGCCGGGCAGTCAACATGTACAAAAAAAGGAGGGACCGCCATGTCCTTTGTCCATCTCCATCTCCACACGGAATTTTCCCTGTTGGACGGGGCCTGCCGGATCAAAAAGCTGGTGGACCATGTGAAAAATCTGGGCCAGACGGCAGTGGCCATTACCGACCACGGAGTCATGTATGGGGTCATCGACTTTTACCGGGCCTGTAAAGGGGCGGGCATCAAGCCCATCATAGGCTGTGAGGTCTACGTCGCTCCCCGCGGCCGCACCCGGTTTCAGAAGGTGCATGAATTTGATGCCGAGGCCCGCCATCTTATCCTCCTGTGCCGAAATGAGAAGGGCTACCGCAACCTGTCCTACATGGGATCCCAGGCCTTTCTGGAGGGCTTTTATATCAAGCCGCGCATCGACATGGATCTGCTGCGAGAGCATTGCGGGGGCTTGATTGCCTGCTCGGCCTGTCTGGGCGGAGAGGTGCCAAAGTTACTAATGGCAGGGGAGTATGACCAGGCCAAGGCGGTGGCGCTGGAAATGCGGGAGCTGTTTGGGGTGGATGGATACTACCTTGAGCTTCAGGATCATGGAATTGCCGCGCAAAAACAGGTGAATGCCGGACTGATCCGAATTCATGAGGAGACGGGGATCCCCATGATTGTCACCAACGACGCCCATTATATCCAAAAAGAGGATGCCGAGATGCAGGATATCCTCATGTGCATCCAGATGGGAAAAACACTGGATGATCCGGGGCGAATGAAGTTTGAAACCAATGAATTTTATGTGAAGTCGGAGGCGGAGATGGCCGCCCTCGTTCCAAACTATCCGGAGGCCATAGAAAATACGGCAAAAATCGCGCAGCTGTGCAATGTGGACTTCGAATTCGGCGTCCACCATCTGCCGGAGTTCCAGCTACCCCAGGGGTGGCCCAGCAGCGAGGCCTATTTTGACCATCTTTGCCGCGAGGGCTTTGCCCGCCGCTACCCAAGCGGCTCGCAGGAGGATCTGGAACGCCTTCAGGCGGAAATGGACATGATCCGCCAGATGGGCTTTGTCGATTACTGTCTCATTGTCTCCGACTTTATCGCCTTTGCAAAAGGAAACGGCATTCCGGTGGGGCCGGGACGCGGCTCCGCAGCCGGATCTATGGTTTCTTATTGCCTGAACATCACCGACGTGGACCCCATGAAGTATCACCTGTATTTCGAGCGCTTTCTCAACCCGGAGCGGGTGTCCATGCCGGATATTGACATTGATTTCTGCATCCGTCGGCGGCAAGAAGTAATTGATTACGTAAACCAAAAGTATGGCGCCGACCACGTGGCCCAAATCGTCACCTTCGGCACGATGGCGGCCCGCGGCGCCGTTCGGGACGTGGGGCGGGTGCTCAACTTCCCCTATGCCGAGGTGGATGCCCTGGCCAAGCAAATTCCAAGCGGCCCGGGTGCGCTTCACATCACCCTGGAGGAGTCTCTGAAGCTGTCCAAGCAGCTGAAGGAGACCTACGACGGGGACGAGCGGGTGAAGAAGCTGATTGACACAGCCATGGCCATCGAGGGGATGCCTCGGAATACCTCCACCCATGCCGCTGGCGTTGTCATCACCAGCCGGCCGGTGTGCGACTATGTCCCTCTGGCCACCAACGACGGACTGCCCGTGACCCAGTATATCATGACAACGTTGGAGGAACTGGGTCTGCTGAAAATGGACTTTTTGGGACTGCGCAACCTGACCATTCTAAATGATGCAGTCCGAATGGTTCGCAGCAAGGAGCCTGACTTTATCCTGCAGTCCATCCCGGAGAACGATCCGGAGGCCATGGCGCTGCTTGCGGAAGGCCATACCTCCGGTGTGTTCCAGATGGAGTCGGCCGGGATGACCGGCGTGTGCCTTGGGCTGAAGCCACAGAACATCGAGGACATTACCGCTATCATTGCCCTTTACCGGCCGGGACCCATGGATTCTATCCCGCGATTTATCGCCTGTAAGCAGAACCCGGGGAAAATTACCTACAAGCACCCCTCGTTGGTGCCCATCTTATCCAATACTTACGGCTGTATTGTCTATCAGGAGCAGGTCATTCAAATTTTCCAGCAGCTTGGGGGATACTCCCTTGGGCAGGCCGATATGGTGCGTCGGGCCATTTCTAAGAAAAAGGCCAAGGAGATTGAAAAGGAAAAAACCACCTTTATTCACGGCGACCCTCAGCGCTCCATCTCCGGTTGTGTGGCCAACGGCATTCCGCAGGCTACGGCGGAAGCAATTTACCAGGAAATTTACGATTTCGCCAACTACGCGTTCAATAAGGCACACGCGGTTTGCTATGCAATCGTGGCCTATCAAACCTTGTGGTTCAAGTGCCATCATCCGAAGGAGTATATGGCCGCCCTGTTGACCTCGGTGCTGGATTCCACCGAAAAGGTGGCCGAATACATTGCAGAGTGCCGGGATATGGGGATTCATCTGCTCCCGCCGGACATCAACGAGTCAGATGCCGACTTCACGGTGGTGGGGGATGGCATCCGCTTCGGCTTGGTTGCCCTGAAGGGGGTGGGCCGCGTGTTTATCAACGGCTTGCTGGAGGAGAGGCGCAAGGCTGGACTCTTCTCAGATTTCCTTGATTTTTGTGACCGGATGTTTGACCAGGATCTAAACCGGAGAGTGGTGGAAAGTCTGATTAAAAGCGGAGCCTTCGACCAAATGGGTTACCGCCGTTCCCAGCTGATGCAGGTGTACGGACAGGTTTTGGACGGGATTGCCGCCAGCCGGAAACGAAATGTGGAGGGGCAGCTGGACTTGTTTGGCTTTGGTGGTGATCACGAGGAGGGGCCTGCACCCCTGCCAGCGCTCCATCTCCCCGATTTACCCGAGTACAGCCCGCAGGAGCGGATGAGCATGGAGAAGGAGACCACCGGACTGTATCTGTCGGGGCATCCCATGGACCAGTACCGGGAGGCAGCCCGCCGAAAGGGAGCAGTGACCATCGGCTCCATTCTGTCTGATTTTGGCCGGGAAGACGGCGCACAGGAGTATCGGGACAATCAGCGTGTGTCGGTTGCAGGAGTCATCTCTTCCTATCGGACCCGCACCACCCGGAACAATTCGCTGATGGCTTATGTAAACTTGGAGGACGATACCGGCTCGATGGAGCTGCTGTGCTTTTCCCGCGTGCTGGAGGAGAGCGGCGGCTATATCCGGGAGAATGCTCCAATTCTGGCCGCTGGCAAGATTTCGGTGCGGGACGAGAAGGAACCCCAGTTGATGGTGGATTCTATTCGGCCCCTCAGCGATTTGGATGAGGAGGCCGAGACTGCGGCGGGGGAGAAGCTGTACCTCCGGTTTCCAAACCGAGAGGATCCGCGCCTGCACAAGGTGCGTCTGGCCCTGTCCTTTTTTCCGGGGGAGAGCTCGGTGATTCTCTATTTCGAGGATTGTAAAAAGCGGGTGGGCACCCGATGCCAGATCCATCCGGCCCTGCTGGCGGACTTAAAGGAGCGGCTGGGGGAAGAGAATGTGGTGGTGCAATAAACACCCTGCCGCTCTTGCCTGGTTGAAAATCTCCACAATGTTTGCTACACTGATATTATGATCCGGTAGGTAAGGCTACCACTGGGATATGGGCCGCTGCCGCAAAGGGATAAGACATCCTGCGTTGGTTTGAACAGGGCCTTGTAACGCGATCTACCTGATGGCGTATTTTCCCATTGCGGAGACTTTGCTGGGCATATAAGAAAAGCGCTTCCCGCATGAAAGACGGGAAGCGCTTTTTCCATTCAAATGTGAGACAGAACCCGGCTGCGGTTTAGTATCGCGTATACGGCGGCGGCGGCGACCAGTCCAAACACCCCCTGAACGACATTGCCGGGGATGGAGGCGGCGGCAGCCAGCCCTTTCCCCAGCCACAAAGAGGCATACCCAAAGTAGCCGACAACCATGATGCTCTCAGCCACCACACCGCTAATTACCTGGGAAACAAGAAGGTGTGAAGCGGTACGGTGTTGGAGAAACCGAAAGATCAGAGCGGCTGACACCGCCATCGCAAGCTTGATGACAAAGGTACCTGGTGCATAATAGGCGTAGCCGGACAGCAGATCCGCCAGCATCGAACCGATGGCTGCAGCCATTCCGCCGGAGAACGGCCCCAGTGTCCAAGCTGCCATCAGCACGGCACATTCTCCCAGGTTGACATACCCCTGCATCTGGGACGGGTCCTGAATCACCAGCGTCATAATGGTGCACAGCGCGGCGAAGAGAGCCGCGAGAACCAACTTACGAATGTTGGAATCCTTCATAGGAGAAACCATTTCTTTCCACCCCCATTTTTTTCTTGCAATTCTACTTGAATTGTATTTTAATCATATTTGGTATGAAAGAAAGATCCAATTAAATACTATTTTATAGGACCAGATGGAGGAACGAATGCTAACCTATGATTTTGACCGTCGTGGAAACCTGGCTAGGTATGATTATCTGTACCGCTGTAACAAAGAGGACATTCTGTCCGGACGACTGGAGGCAGGGGAAAAGCTGCCCTCGAAGCGGGCTCTGGCACGGCACTTGGAGACGGCGGTCGTCACGGTGGAAAATGCTTATGCCCAGCTGATCGCGGAGGGGTTTCTGCGCCCGGAGGAAAAGCGGGGCTATTTTGTCAGCGCCGTGGAGACTCGGCTGGATTGCCCAAAATCGAAGGAAGCCGACCCAGCGGAGCAAGAGCCGTCTCACCCATGGCTGTTGGATCTGAAAAGCGGAGGAAGCGGGACTGAGGGCTTTCCCTTTTCTGTGTGGGCCAGGCTGATGCGGCGGGTGCTGACGGAGCAGGGAGAAACGCTGCTGCGAGCCATGCCTCACAGTGGGGTGCTTGCTCTGCGGCATGCCATCGCCCAGCATGTCTATCAGTTCCGCGGTATTTCGGCAGACCCGGACCAAGTCGTAGTTGGGGCTGGGATGGAGTATCTCTATAATTTGATCGGACAGCTACTGGGGCGGGACCGAGTCTACGGAGTGGAGGATCCGGGCTACTCCAAGGCTGCCCGGGTATATGAGCTGAGCGGGGCGGAGTGCGTGTTTCTTCCGGTGGATGGGCAGGGAATGGATCCGGCGGAGGTAGACCGGGGCGGAGTCCAGGTGCTGCACATCTCGCCCAATCACCAATTTCCAACTGGAGTTGTCACCCCCATCACCCGCCGTCAAGGTCTGCTGCGCTGGGCGGAACAGGAAAATGGACGGTATATCATTGAAGACGACTATGACAGCGAATTTCGCTTTACAGGACGTCCAATTCCTACACTGCAGAGCATTGACCGGGCGGATCGGGTCATTTATATGAACACCTTTTCTCGGTCTTTGGCCCCGTCTTTGCGAATCGGGTATATGGTGTTGCCTAAGCCACTAATGGATGTCTATCAGCGTCGTCTGGGCTTTTATTCCTGCACGGTCCCTGCGATGGAACAATATACTCTGGCACGATTTTTGGAGGAAGGATATTTCGAGTCCCACGTCAGCCGAATGCGGGTGTTTTACCGGGGAAGGAGAGATGCCGTTCTGGAATCCATTCAAAGTAGCCCACTGGCCGGTCGGTGCAGCGTGCTGCGGGAGGATGCTGGCCTTCACTTTTTGCTGGAATTGGATACCCGCAAACCGGATAAAGAGCTGGCGGGACTGGCGGAGGAACAGAACATTCGCTTGTCTTTCCTCTCCGACTATCAGCGGGTGGAAGGCACCGCGGCTGCGCACACGTTGGTGGTGAACTACCCCGGTGTGGATTTGGAACATTTGGGGAAGACCTTGGAATTGTTGGCAGGCCTGATGTAATGGGCGGGAGC
>JAYFPV010000367.1:0-1897 GCA_034927465.1 Lawsonibacter sp. | reverse complement strand
TGGGAAAAAGGAACAGGAGGCATCCGCGATGAAGCGCTTTTTGGCCCTTGCGTTATCCACCGCACTGATCGCCGCCATGGCGCTGCCCGTTCGGGCAGCGGGGGCGATCACCGGATATGCACTGTACACCGATATCGTGGCGAAAATTGATGGCTACCCCATTGCGTCCTATAACGTGGGGGGCCATACTGCTGTGATGGTGAAGGATCTGGTTCAATATGGCTTTTATGTGTTCTGGAACGAGGAAGCCCGCGTGGGTTATGTCTGGCCAGAGTCCATGCAGCCCGGATACCCATGGGAGAAGTCAGAGCCGGATTACGTCCCTCAGATGCCAGAGGGGAAAGTGGGGGACCCAGCCTATCCCATCTATGCCTCGGACATTCAGACCTACGTAGCTGGAGTAGAGAAGAAGTCTTTTAACATCGGCGGACAAACCCTAATTTTTTTGTCCGATCTGACGGTCTACGGGGACCTGTCCTGGAACGGGGAGAAGCGTCTCGCGGAGCTGACCTTGGCCCAGGACCCGGTGGAGTTGGCCCTGGACCGGAAAGAGGCGGAGTTGAAAGAGGCTGGGCTGTCTTATTCCTTTGACCGATATCCCGGCCCTCTGGGGACGCTGGCCGTCTATGGACAGGATGGCACCTCCCACGGGACGTCCTGCCAGATGCTGTATGTGGATCAAAGCGGAAAGCAGACCGATTTGGTGGAGCTGCTGCCCACTTATGGCTTTGGATCGGCCTTTTATCTCGCCCCCAAAGACATTCAGTTTGACGAGCCGGGAGATCGGCTCACCTTTGTTACCCCGATTATGGAAGAAACAGACCCGGCAACCGGAGGGTATCAGGACTGGGGGGACACCCTGTGCACCTTTAACACGCTGACGGGCAAAATGGAGTCCATGCAGCCCCTGAGCGCGCCGCTGAAGCAGTGGTTCTGTAATTTGGGGCCGGATGACGCGGATGGCTTTGGCCAGCAGCTGGAGGTGTCGTTCACGCGCAGCGGCTTTACGGTAATTGGGCAGGTGACCGATTATCCGGGGGAGAACATCTATGTTTCTACGGGGACAAACTCGGTATGCATTGAACACCTGGCTGCTTCCATGTGGGACGAGGAGTATCAGAAGACCTCTTATTCCAAGGCTTATGCCGCGTTACAGGCGCTTTCGCTGCCCAGGGTCTCCCAGGAAAATTTCTCCCCGGTCAATTCCGCGGAGCAGCGGGCCCAGGCTGCCCGGTATTTTCGTGTGACATTAAATGGAACGCCTATTTCGGGAAATCTGTGGTGGGGTCAGGGAAATAACCATGTGGACCTGAACTTCAGCTTTGATGAGCCGATCCACTTGAAAGAAGGGGATACCTTGGTCGTGTCTGTGGGCCTGCCCACATAAGATCGGCAGAGGCGGAAAAAGGGGAAACACGTGAAAATAGGTTAGACAAACCGCTCAGCTAGTGATAAAATAAAAGAGCTCTGCGGTGTGGGCGCCTCTGTTTGATTGGCGGTTCCGTCTGCGGGGCAGAATGAGAGAAAAACCTGCCCGGACGGGCAGTGCATCAATCGTATGGAGGACAATCCATGTTAGAGTTACAGCACATCAGCTACGGCGTGGAGCAGGATGGCGCAAATAAGGACATCCTGCGTGATATTAATTTGACCATTCAGGAGAGGTTTGTGGCCATTACCGGGCCCAATGGCGGCGGAAAGTCCACCCTGGCCAAGGTGATCGCCGGGATACTGGTGCCCACCGAGGGAAAAATTCTTCTGGATGGAGAGAACATTACCCAGCTTGGCGTGACCGAGCGGGCCAGAAGAGGGATCAGCTTTGCCTTCCAGCAGCCGGTCCGGTTTAAGGGCCTGACGGTAAAGGATTTGATTACCCTGGCCAGCGGAAAAAACATCG
>JAYFPV010000275.1:0-12490 GCA_034927465.1 Lawsonibacter sp. | reverse complement strand
CGGGCGGCGGGGCTGGATGGAGATACCATCCGCCGCCGGCTCCGAGAGACCTATGTGTAAGGGGGGAAGGGCGGATGTACAAAATTGCCGTGATGGGTGACCGGGAGAGCATTCTGGGCTTTCAGGCTTTGGGGCTGGAGGTCTGTCCCGTCAACACCCCTGAGGAGGGACACGAGGCCCTTTCCCGCATGGCCAGAGAGAACTATGCCATCATCTATATGACCGAGCAGCTGGCGGCTAAAATGAGCCAGGACATTGCCCGGTCTAAGGATGCGCTGACTCCGGCCAGTATTCTGATTCCCGGCCAGGAAGGCTCGCTGGGCATTGGGATGGCCAATGTGAAGACGGCGGTGGAACGTGCCGTGGGTGCGGACATTCTGTAATGGTTCCGCTGCTTGCTAGAAATTTGCTTCGAAGGAAGGTTTAGCCTATGGGAAAGATCATCAAGGTCTCCGGCCCTCTGGTGGTAGCCACCGGTATGGAGGAGGCTAACATGGCCGACGTGGTGCGTGTGGGCGAACAGCGCCTGATTGGTGAGATCCTCACCATGACGGGCGATTCGGCCGCCATCCAGGTTTACGAGGAGACCTCGGGACTGGGCCCCGGCGCCGAGGTGGTTACCACCGGTTCCCCGCTGAGCGTGGAACTGGGCCCCGGCCTGATTGAGAATATTTACGACGGCATCCAGCGTCCGCTGGAAGTGATTATGAAAAAGGTCCAGGGCAACAATCTGCCTCGCGGCGTCGAAGTGCCTGCGCTGGACCGGGAAAAGAAGTGGGAGTTCACCGCCACTGTGGTCCCTGGAGCCCAGGTGGTGGGCGGCGACATTTTGGGCACAGTGAAGGAGACTACGGCTATCCTGCATAAGATCATGGTTCCACCTAAGATGCGTGGCAAGATCGTCTCCATTCAGTCCGGTTCCTTCACCGTTGACGAGACGGTGGCCGTTCTGGAGCGGGAGGACGGCTCTCAGGCAGAGCTGCCGATGATGCAAAAGTGGCCCGTCCGTGTGGGGCGGCCCTACAAGCGAAAATATCCTCCCGTCATCCCCCTCCAGTCCGGACAGCGGGTCGTGGATACCTTTTTCCCCGTGGCTAAGGGCGGCACTGCCGCCATCCCTGGACCTTTTGGATCCGGAAAAACAGTGATGCAGCACGCGCTGGCCAAGTGGTCTGACGTGGATCTGGTGGTTTACATCGGCTGCGGCGAGCGGGGCAACGAGATGACCGACGTTCTGCGTGAGTTTCCGGAGCTGGTGGACCCCCGCACTGGTGAGTCCCTGATGAAGCGGACCGTTCTGATTGCCAACACCTCTGACATGCCCGTGGCAGCCCGCGAGGCGTCTATCTACACCGGAATTACCATAGCGGAGTATTTCAGAGACATGGGCTACGCCGTGGCCGTCATTGCCGACTCCACCTCCCGCTGGGCTGAGGCACTGCGCGAGATGTCCGGCCGGTTGGAGGAAATGCCCGGCGAGGAGGGCTACCCCGCCTACCTGTCCTCCCGTCTTGCCCAGTTTTACGAGCGGGCAGGTTCGGTCTCTTGCCTGGGGTCCGACGCGGACCGCCGGGGCAGCCTGACCGCCGTGGGTGCCGTATCTCCTCCGGGCGGCGACCTGTCTGAGCCTGTGTCCCAGGCCACCATGCGCATTGTCAAGGTGTTCTGGGCCTTGGATGCCTCCCTGGCTTACCGCCGCCATTTCCCCGCGATCAACTGGCTGAACTCCTATTCCCTGTATCTGGATTCCCTGAAGCCCTGGTACGATGAGAATCTGGGCAAGGATTTCCTGCTGAACCGGGAGTGGGCTATGGCCATCCTGCAGGAGGAAGCCAGCCTGAACGAAATTGTCCAGCTGGTCGGTAAGGACTCCCTGTCCGCCAAGGACCAGATCACCCTGGAAGTGGCCAAGATGATTCGGGAGGACTTTTGGCAGCAGAACTCCTTTGTGAGTGTTGACTCCTTCTCGGAATACGATCGTCAGGCGCGTCTGATGACCATGATCCGCCAGTATGAGAACGAATGCCGCGGAGCCGCGGAGCGGGGCGGCGAACTCAACGATCTGTTTTCTATCCCGGTGCGGGAGAAAATTGGCCGTGCAAAAGCTATCCCGGCCGATCAGTACAGAGATGTCTACGCCAGCCTGCTGGCGGAGATGGAGGAAGAGATTGCGGCCATTGCGGAGAAGGGAGAGGAAGAACTGTGATTCGGGAATATAAAACGATCCAGGAGATCTCCGGCCCCCTGATGGTGGTCAACAAGGTCAAGGGCGTTACCTACGATGAGCTGGCTGAGATTGAGCTTACCGACGGATCGGTCCGCCGCTGTAAGGTGCTGGAGGTCAACGGCGATTCCGCCGTGGTTCAGCTGTTCGAGGCTTCGGCCGGCATCAACTTGGCGGAATCCAAGATCCGCTTTTTGGGACATCCCCTTCAGTTGGCGGTGTCTGGGGATATGCTGGGCCGGGTGTTCAACGGAATGGGCCAGCCCATTGACGGCGGCCCCGCCATTTTGGCCGATGAATACCGGGACATCAACGGCCTGGCCATGAATCCGGCCGCCCGAAACTACCCCAACGAATTTATTCAGACCGGAATTTCCACCATTGACGGATTGAACACTCTGGTCCGCGGACAAAAGCTGCCCATTTTCTCCGGGTCCGGACTGCCCCACGCCGCTCTGGCTGCGCAGATCGCGCGTCAGGCCAAGGTGCTGGATGGGGCAAGCAACTTTGCCGTGGTTTTCGCCGCGATCGGTATCACCTTTGAGGAGTCGGAGTTCTTTGTCAGTGAGTTTAAGCGCACCGGCGCCATTGACCGCACTGTTCTGTTCACCAACTTGGCCAACGACCCCGCTGTCGAGCGAATTGCTACCCCCCGTATGGCGCTTACTGCCGCCGAATACCTGGCCTTTGAGAAAAACATGCACGTGCTGGTCATTCTGACCGACATCACCAACTATGCCGAGGCACTGCGTGAAATTTCAGCGGCAAAGAAGGAAGTCCCCGGGCGGCGCGGCTACCCCGGCTATCTGTACACCGACCTGGCCACCATGTACGAGCGGGCGGGCCGTCAGATTGGCAAGGAGGGGTCGATCACCATGATCCCCATTCTTACTATGCCGGAAGACGACAAGACCCATCCTATCCCTGACCTGACCGGCTATATCACCGAGGGCCAGATCATTCTGTCCCGGGAGCTGTACCGCAAGGGCATCAATCCGCCAGTGGACGTGCTGCCCTCTCTGTCCCGTCTGAAGGACAAGGGTACCGGCGAGGGCAAGACCCGAGAGGACCATTCGGGCACGATGAACCAGCTGTTTGCCGCCTATGCCACCGGCAAGGAGAACAAGGAACTGATGTCCATTCTGGGCGAGGCGGCCCTCTCTCCTACGGATCTGCTTTACGCCAAGTTTGCGGATGAGTTTGAAAAGCGTTACGTCTCTCAGGGTACAGACGAGAACCGGTCCGTGTTCGAGACTCTGGACTTGGGCTGGAATCTGCTGTCCATCCTGCCACGCGGGGAGCTGAAGCGAATCAAGCCTGAGATGATCGACAAGTACCTGCCGAAGAAAGACTAAGGGGGGATCGAGATGCCGAGCACCACCATCAATCCCACCCGTATGGAACTGACCCGTTTGAAGGGGCGGCTGAAAACCGCCCAGCGGGGCCACAAGCTGCTAAAAGACAAGCGGGACGAACTGATGAAGCAGTTCATGGACGTGGTGCGGGAGAACCGGGCGCTGCGCAAGCGTGTGGAGGAGGGCCTGATGCGGGCCCACGGCTCCTTCACTGTGGCCGCTGCCCTTATGTCCCCGGAGATGCTGGAACAGTCTCTGCTTTACCCCAAACAGAGTGTAGAGCTGGACATGACCTTCCAGAACATCATGTCGGTGGATGTGCCCCAGTACCACTTCCGCACCAGCAGCCAGGATCCCGGAGAGATTTATCCCTACGGCTTTGCCCAGACCAGCGGCGAGCTGGATGATGCGGTGGACGCCATGTACCGGGTGTTTCAGGATATGCTGAGATTGGCTGAGGTAGAGAAGACCTCTCAGCTGCTGGCGGAAGAGATTGAGAAGACCCGCCGTCGAGTCAACGCCTTGGAATATGTTAAGATCCCGGAGATGCGGGCCAACATTAAGTATATCACCATGAAGCTGGATGAAAATGAAAGAGCCAACACCATTCGGCTGATGAAGGTGAAGGAAATGATCTTGAAAGATGCACTGGAGGAAAAACGAGCCGCCGATGCCAAGATGATTCGGGCATTTGAGCAGGGATAACGTGTCTCTTTGCAAATTCAGAATGCTTAGATAAAAAGCGCTCCCCCATTCGAGTTTGAATGAGGGAGCGCTTTTTACACTGGGAAAGGAATCTCCGCAATGGGGCTTCTGGGAGTCAACGGTATATTTTACAGCACAGTGATCAGGTCGCGCCCCTGATCCTTTGACTGATAAAGCGCCTTGTCGACCCGCCTCATCATGCTTTCCAGCGTCTGGCCCGGTTGGCCTTTGGTCACGCCGATGCTGGCGGTTACATGGACTTGCTGTCCAGAGTATTCATAGACATGCTGTCTGGCGGCCTCTAAAAACACACGAATTTTTTTCAGCGCATCGTCGTCGCTTACACCAGAGAGTAAAACGGCAAACTCTTCCCCGCCAAGGCGAGCAATCAGATTGCTCGCGCCAAAATAGCGCTTTAATAGCTTAGAAAATTCCAAGATAACCAGGTCGCCTGCTGGATGGCCATATTCATCGTTTACATTTTTAAAGTGGTCCAGATCCAGCATCAAAAGATGCAGAGGAGCGCCATGCTTCTCTGCCGCTAAAACAACCTCCTTGCCGCGCAGCATAAAGGCTCTTCGGTTGCTGAGTACGCTGAGTTCGTCCGTCATGGCCTGCCGATTGAGTTCTTCGTTGAGTTGGCATAGTTCCGTAATATCATGAATTGTTTTGATCCATCCGAGCAATACCGTGCAGCTGCAAATCGGTTCCGTTGAAATATTGAAATAGTGGTCCTTTCCATGGATACACAGCTTCGCCACAGACGGTTCCCCGTGCTGCAGAGAGTCCAAAAAATCAGAGGCATTCCGGGGCAAGGCGGGGAAGGTTCCATTATTTAAAGGAATGTTTGCCAGGTCAAAAAGCCGCTTTGCGCTGTCGTTATAGTCGAGGACCCTGTTTTGACGGTTCAACAGCAAAATGGCATCCTTGCTGGCCTCAAAAACTTTGATTCGTGCGATGGACTTGATTTCCAGCAGATCATAACGGGATATGGCCATAATGACTGCAATGCATGTAATCGGCAGACACAAAGCCATATAGTCAATTGGGATCCCAAGCGGATTGAGTTGTGAGAGAAACAGCCCGGATATGGCAACAACGGAGGCTGCAACAATAAGGACAATCTTACCCATTAGCCTTTGGGCGGATTTGATGGAATCGAATAAGAATAGTCCCATGGAGAGTAAGACCATCAGAGCAGAATGGTATGCCTGCACGTACATCCATGGTCCCATCTGTTTGACAAGAATTAATCCACCCAGCGCGTCAAGATAGCGGACAGAAGAAAAGTAAAGATGATGATACGCATTTGTAAGTCGGAGCACCATAGTCACAACTGGAACTCCATAAATTGCCGCAAGCAGGGCTTTTCGATAATTGGTAAAATGACCAGTGTATATCAGGCTGATGGTCAGCCACAATGCGGACACAAAAGGAATTCCGATGTATTCGATTCGGTTCCAAAACATAATCTGCGATGGAACGGTTGAATTGAGCTCTAAGGTATAACCAAGTATGTAAAAGCAGATGGCAAAGCACAACAGCAAAGAAGTTTTTACGTAGCTTGATCCGCTCAGTGTCCTGATTTGAACGGCAAAGAAAACAGTCGCCACAGTCACGGACAACAAATACAAGCTGATTAAGTTGATCAACAACATACAAAATACCTCTTACCGCCGCCAAGCCTATGGAATGATAGGTTGTATCAATATCATAAAGGATAGACTGTGTTATTTTGGGTGGACGGGCAGTATTTGCGGCTTTTTGGGAAAAACCAACTTGCAAAAGCAGAATAACGTGCAGCAGCAAGTTAATTTGGGTTGACGAACAGGGGGGAGGATCCCTCACCCGCAGGCAAAATGCTGGAGATGACTGCTGTTAACCTTGCCTGTCAGTTATCCGCAGTTGGGCAAGCCAGGCAGAGGAAGACGGCACTTTTGACATACCCGCGATGGATCGAATTGCTGATAGCAATTCAAAGGAACGAGCAAAAAGACAAAAAGACGTCCCATTAGAACATGGGACGTCTTGATAAAGCGCTGACAGGGACAAGGCCTGCCGTTGCGTCTGAAAGCGCCTTTGACCATCCACACAAGCATGTGTTGAGTTAGTTGATGCTGCAAGAAAGAAATTCTGTGAGGGGTGTGGTGTAAGGTAACTCCATGTATCTAAGGAGCGTTTTGGGTTATGAATTTAAGATAGGAGAAAAGACCGTCGATGTATATCGACGGTCTTTCTATGGAGCGAGTGACGAGGCTCGAACTCGCTACCTCCACCTTGGCAAGGTGGCGCTCTACCAGATGAGCTACACTCGCAGCGACAAATGGTATTATACCAGAAATTCAGGTAATGTCAAGATAGAAAACCAAAAAGTGTCAAAAAATTCATCCATGAAATATGAAGTAAAAATCAGGTTCCGGACGAGGTCTGGCCGTCATTGGAAGGCTTTCCGCACTGGGGAATTGCCGTGGTATCCCAGGAGTAACCTGCCGCAGTCATTTGTGCATCGGTTCGGAACGGGGTATCCCAATCCGACAGTCGGGTCAGATCCAGGTGCATCCAGCCCTCTTCAGTGGATACGACGGTCCAGAAATGGGGATTCCCATTTAAGGTGCCCGCTACGACCTGAAAGCTGATCTTCAGATTTTGGCATGCCAAGGCCATAGCCAGGGCCAACCCTTGGCTGTCGGCGCCTCCCGTCAGCAGGGCGTGGTAAGCGGTGGAGCCTCCTTCCGAATTGTAGCCACCGGCAGCTAAAATCGATTGACCCGCAGCAAGAATCAACTGATCGCCGGTCATAGGCCAAAGGCCACGGACCCGGTCTTCAATGGTTAACGTCAAAAGGTCGCGGCGTCTGGATAATTCTTGCGTACTTAAGTGATAGGCTAGTGAAATTTCCACAATTCTCTGCCAGCCGCTATCAGGATAGATGGAGACAGAGACATCCGGCATGTCCAAAGCGGAAGCCGGGTCAGCATAATAAGCTTCTTTGCAAAGTGTGCGGATATAATCCTCATCTCCGTCAAAGTAGCTGATGCGAAGCACACGCTCGGTGGAAAAATTGGCCAGTGCGCTTTCCAACTCACTGCGGATCGCGGTGGTACCGGTGGCCGAAACGATGGAATTGATTTGCTCCCGTGTACGGCGGTAGGTAATTTGAACATCTGCTTCGTAATAGGCCACGATGGAATTGACACTATATTTGATGTAATCCACCGCATAGGCCCCAAGGGGGTCCTCCTGTACGACCTCCAGACAGGCGGCCGCCAGATCAGCATCCACAGTCTCCGAGTCAATGTAAAGCCGGACCGAGCCGGTTTCCATTCCCTGCGTGATGAAGTAGATCAAGGCGTTGACCAACTCCTGATAATTCTCCGCCCGGAGGACGGAGGGGTCCCCCTCGGCAGTGGGTGTGGTGTTGTGGGTGGTAATACGGACATATTCCCGGTTCAGCAGAGAGGAGCACCCGGTCAGAAGCAGGGTCAGGGCGGTCAGCCCCGCCAGCAGTCGCGTTTTCATTGGCAGCCTCCTCCTATTTCGATATTTTGGCGATTACATTCCAAAATCCTGCTTAATTAAAATGATTTCCAGATGGGAGTGGTTAAAGGCTTGCCCCCATAAAACGAAAAGGGCCCGGCAGATTGTTTAGGTCTGCCATATCAAACGCGCGTTGGATCAGATATCGTCTTTCTTGTATCGCCGAAAGCCAAGGCCCAATATTTCGTGGGCGGGGCAGACGATAAGAAAGGCGTCGGGATCAAGCTCCTTTACCGTCTGCTTAATTGCTACAATTTGACGCTGCTTGAAGGCGCACATCAGCACCCGTTTTTCCTCGCCGCTCCAAGCACCCTGACCGTGCAGAATGGTGACGCCCCGTTCCAGCTGATGCATCAGAGCCTCCAGCACGCGGTCGGTCTGGTCCGTAATGATATAGGCCACTTTGGCCGAATCCAGGCCATAGAGTACCGTGTCCATGACCAGGGTGGAAATATACAGAGCAACCAGACCATATAACGCGCTGTTCAGACTGTGAAACACAAAAGCAGAGGAGCAGATAACCGTCAGATCCAGCCCCAGCATCAGACGGCCCATAGGCAGCCAGGGCAGAGGCAGCTTGAGCAGGCGGGCGAGCAGGTCGGTGCCGCCGGTGGAGGCACCTTGGCTGAGGATAATGCCCAGAGAGATGCCAAGAAGCAGGCCGCCGTAAATGCAGGCCAGCAGCGGTTCCATGGGGGAGAAGGAGTAGAAACCGGCCAGCAGGTCGATGAACAGGGACGACAGCGACATGGCGTACAGCGAGGAGACCAGAAGGTGCCCCCCCAACAGCTTCCAGCCCAAGAAAAAGAGCGGCACATTCATGCAGAAAACCAACACACCGATGGAGGGGAAGCCGACAAAGGCATGAATCATTTGGGAAATGCCGGTAAACCCGCCGTAGGCAATGTCGTTGGGGACCTAGCACCAGTTAAAGGCCAGAGCATAGACGGCGCAGGCTGCAGTAATGGCTCCATATCGGCGCAGGGTGTTCCAGAACATAAGACATTTCCTCCATGCGATAAGCGGTCAGCAATCACGGATCAGGATTTTATGTGAGCCGACATACGGTCAGGTTACAGCAGGGTCAGCTGCTCCTCACCCCGGTCCTCTTCCTTGAGCAGAGCCCCGGCCGCGGGTAGAGAGCGAACCCGGTAGCGGGCGGCATGGACTATGGAGGTCCGGTCCAGAGGAAGGACCTTATCCACCCGGTATTTTGGCTTCAACGTCATCACACTGACCCCCTGGGTAGAGCGGGTGGTTTTGGGATTCAAACTGGCGGTATGGAACAGGATACACCGCCCCTCGGTTGAGATGATCGCAGCCTCGAAGTCCACCGTTACCAAAAGCGCGGCAGCCAGAGGAGCCTTGTCGGAGTAAGCCCCGGTGAGCTTGCGCCGTTTGGTCTGGGTTTGATAGGCGGACAGCTCGATCCGAGCAACCTTGCCGTTGTCAAAGAAGAACAACAGATTGCCTGAGTAGTCCCCGGGAATACAGGCCCACATCGCCCGCTCCTCCGGATCCATCCCCAGTTTGGTGGGCAGATAGTCCCCAAGCACACTCGCCTTGGTGTCATCAAACTCGGACAAGCGGGTTTTATAGCACTGCTGCCGGTCGGAGAAGACCAGAAGCTCGTCACGGTTACTGGCCTCCCACTGCAGGAAGGGGCCGTCGCCCTCCTTGTACTTCTGATCCCCGGACATGCGCAGAGATTGGGGTGTGATCTTCTTCAAATAGCCTTCCCGTGAGAAAAACAGGTTGACAGGGTAGTCGGTGACCTCGTCTTCCTCCACCATGATCGATTCCGACGCATGGTCATAGACAATGTCGGTGCGACGGGGGACAGCATAGTTTTTCTTCACTTGGGTCAGTTCATCCACGATGATCTTCTGCAGGCGCTTGGGAGAGTTCACGGTGTCCTCCAGGTCGGAAATTTCCGTTTCTAAGGCGTCCATCTCCTGGGTGCGCTTCAGAATGTACTCCTTATTGATGTTGCGCAGCCGGATGTCGGCCACATATTCCGCCTGAATCTGGTCGATGCCAAAGCCAATCATCAGGTTGGGAATGACCTCGGCATCCGCCTCGGTGTCCCGAATGATCTGGATGGCCCGGTCAATGTCCAGCAGGATGCGCCGCAGACCCTTTAATAGGTGTAGCTTCTCCTTCTTTTTGCCCATGGAGTAGTATACCCGCCGGCGCACCGACTCCATCCGCCAGGCCACCCATTCCTCCAAAATCTCCCGGACCCCCATGACCCGAGGCATTCCGGCAATAAGGATGTTGAAGTTGCAGGACTGGCTGTCCAGCAGGGGGGTGGAGCGAAATAGCTTGGCCATCAGCTTGTCCGGGTCGGTTCCCCGCTTCAAATCGATGGTCAGCTTCAGGCCGGACAGGTCTGTTTCGTCCCGCATGTCGGCGATTTCTTTAATCTTTCCGGTTTTGATTAGCTCTGCCACCTTGTCCATGATGGCCTCGGTGGTGGTGGAATAGGGGATCTCATACACCTCAATGAGGTTTTCATCTTTGTTGTATCGCCACTTGGAGCGTACCTTGAACGAGCCCCGGCCGGTGCGGTAGATTTCAGTTAGGGCGGCTGCGTCGTAAAGCAGTTCACCCCCGGTGGGCAGATCGGGGGCCTTCAGGGTGGTCATCAGGTCGTGGTTGGGATTTTTGAGAAATGCGATGGTGGTGTCGCATACCTCCTCTAAGTTAAAGCCGCACAGATTGCTTGCCATGCCAACGGCAATGCCCTGGTTGGCGGATACCAGTACATTGGGGAATGTGGTGGGCAGAAGGGCGGGCTCCTTCAGCTTGCCGTCGTAGTTGTCCACAAAATCCACGGTGTCCTGATCAATGTCCCGGAACAGTTCGGCACAAATGGAGTCCAGACGCACCTCGGTATAGCGGCTGGCGGCCCAGGCCATGTCACGGGAATAGGCCTTGCCAAAGTTGCCCTTGGAGTCCACCAGAGGGTGGAGCAGGGCCCCGTAGCCCCGGGACAGGCGGACCATGGTGTCGTAAATGGCACTGTCGCCGTGGGGGTTTAATTTCATGGTCTGTCCCACCACATTGGCGCTTTTGGTGCGGGCGCCGCCGAGCAGCTTCATCTGGTACATGGTGTACAGCA
This sequence comes from Lawsonibacter sp., assembly GCA_034927465.1. GTDB lineage: Bacteria > Bacillota > Clostridia > Oscillospirales > Oscillospiraceae > Lawsonibacter. The sequence goes on along the minus strand of JAYFPV010000275.1, from coordinate 1,545 downwards.
GTTTCCGGTGGGAGGGCTTAAAACCGTCGATCTCCGGGATGGCCCGGGAGACAATGACGGACATGGCGTAGGGCATATAATTGATTTCCAGCGTCTGGGTGATGGGCTGCTCCAGCACCTCGGCCCGCAGGCCCATAACGTTGGGGTTGACTGCCTTGGATTTATGCTCATCCGTGGATTTTTTCTTAGCCATTGGAATCAGTCCTTTTTTTGAGTCTTACGAAGTTATTCATCCAACTGTCCGACACCCAGCCGGCCGGCGGGGTATTCGATTGTGTCCCCGGCGGGGGGCTGGGTCAAGGGCTGCTGGGAGGATGCGGCCATGCGGGTTTCCAGTTCCAGCACGGCCTTCAGCATATTTTTAAGATGGAGCGTCGCGTCCAAATCAGTTTTTCCGGAAGAACCGGATACCTTTAACACAAAAGTTCCGTCGGGGTCTTCCGCCGAGACGGACAAAGCATAGGTACAGTCCTTGTCGCCCGAGGGAGAGACGGTCAGCACAGCTTGGAAGGTCTCGTCGCTGTCGGAGGAGAGCAGGTCTGCCATATCCATTTTTACCGTATAAGAGGAGCCGGATTTGGTGAAGCAGTCGTCGCCCACATAAGCCGCTGCTTCCTGGGTAACGCTGGTGATGTCCGACCAGGCCGAGAAGGGGGAGTAGGCATTGGCAAAGCAGCCCGAGACCAGCAGCTGTCCCACACTGGGGCCAGAGAAAGACGGATCGGAGGCGTCCAACAGGCTGTCGAGCGGAAGGGAGGCCCAGGTATTTGCGTGTTCCACCAGACCCAGCTCGGGCAGCAGGGGGCTGCGCACATAGAGGCACTGGCTTTCCAGATCCAGAATGACGTCAACGGTCACGTTGGACAGCAGACTGCGGATATGGGCAATCTCTGCCTGGTCCGCTTGGGAAAGGTCGTCGTTGGAGGAAAAGGCCAAATACAGGTCCAAAAGCTGCTCCAAGTTGGCAGTATACTGAAGGTGGCCCGCCTTATCGTTGGTCAGCGCGCTGCCGCTGAGCTTGGCGGAATATGTTTTGTTGCCGTTCAGGCTGTCTAACAGGGTAATGGCTAGATCTAGGTTCAGAGTAGAATTCAAAGATTTGCCCGCCTTGCGTTGGTCGCCGCCGACCAAGTCATATAGAATGCGGTTGACCAAAGTGAACTGACTGTCAATCTGGTCTACAGTTTCTTGGCGGTTCAGAAGGACGGCGGTTTCATACGTATTGTCCCAGTAGATTTCATAGTCCAGAGCCTGGGCGAAGAAGGCCAAGGGTACCATGGTCCGGCCATCCTTCACATAGGAGGCCGCGTCCATGGCAATCTGCTCTCCATCTCCGCAGGTGAGCACGCAGGAGCCGATGGCGTGTGAGAAGGATAGATCGCCGAAAGATATGGAAGCGGTGTGGTTCGTCTGGTCATAGCTCACGGTTGCCCCTAAGTATTCCAAGGTGCCGGCCAGGGGCACCATGGTTCGGCCATTTTTGATCTCGGGCCGGACGGTGGGGAAGGGAATGCACGTTCCGTTGATCATCACGTTGATGCCGTC
>JAYFPV010000234.1:0-1967 GCA_034927465.1 Lawsonibacter sp. | reverse complement strand
CAGCCAGTTCTTTTTGAGTCATTTTTTGTTCTTTTCGAAGTTGGGCGATGAACGTCCCAAATTGTATCTTGTCCATAGTAAGGCTCCTTTCGTTCTTCTTTATAGTAGGGGATTTGCGAGGAAAAGGCAACCTACGAAAGGTAGAATTCCGGTTCATGGAGTAAAAAAGCCCTGCCTGCACATGATAACAAAGAATGTGAAGGAGGATGAAATATGGACGAGACGAAGGACCGCGAAGAACGGCAGGAGATACCACCCGCGCAGCAAATCGTGGATTTTGGGTCCTCTATGATTCACTCGGAGAATGGAACCATCTATGTGCTGACCATTGTGGGCCAGATTGAGGGACACCAGCTGCTGCCGCCCACCACCAAAAGCACTAAGTATGAGCATGTTCTGCCCCTTTTGGCTATGATAGAGGAGAGTACGCAGGTGGATGGCCTGCTCATTTTGTTGAACAATGGCGGCGGAGACGTCGAGGCTGGACTGGCTATCTCTGAACTGATTGCATCCATGTCCAAACCAACCGTTTCTCTGGTATTGGGAGGTAGTCATTCCATCGGCGTGCCTTTGGCGGTGTCGGCCAAACGGTCTTTCATCGCGCCGTCGGCCGCCATGACCATCCATCCGGTGCGGCTGAATGGGTTGGTGATCGGAGTACCCCAGACCTTTTATTATTTTGAACGCATTCAGGATCGAATCATCCAATTTGTTACAGCCAACAGCGCGATCAAACGGGAAGACTTTACAAAGCTGATGCTCCAGACCGAAGAACTTGCCGCCGACGTCGGCAGCGTCGTTTACGGGGAAGAGGCAGTGAAGCTGGGGCTGATCGACCAAATCGGCGGGCTGTCCGATGCACTGGCCTGCCTGCACGAGATGATTGAAAAAACAAAAAAAGCCAACCTTGAGGGGCAGGGGTGACCCTGCCTCCCAAGGTTTTAACAGTCGGCTGAAAAAGACTGGAATTATGACCGAGCTTGTGTTAATATAATAGCAGTGATTTTATTGGCATTGTGCCACTGGGAGGTACATAGTGTGACTTATCTCAGGTCTGCCGTTCTGGGCTTTGTCCAGGGCGTGGCTGAATTTCTGCCTATTTCCAGTTCCGGACACCTGGCGCTGCTTCAGCATTTCTTTGGGTTGCAGAAGGTGGACAATCTGTTCGACATTCTGCTTCATTTTGCGACTTTGCTGGCAGTGTGCATTTATTATTTCCAGGATGTGCTGGAGATGATTCTGGAGTTTTTCCGAGCGATTGGAGAGTTTGTTTCCCGGCACCCAACTAGGGGAAAACCGCCTGAGGCCAGGCGGATGGTTCTGCTGATCATCGTGGGCACCCTTCCACTGCTTGTTGTGATGTTGTTCAAGGATCAGGTGGAGGCACTGGGCAACCGTCCGATTTTTGTCAGCTGTGCCCTTCTGGTGACCGGATTCATCTTGTTTTGGTCCGACCGAATGGCCAAAGGTCGAAAGACCGCACGCAACGCTACCCTTACCGATGTGCTGCTGGTGGGCGTGGCTCAGGGTATTGCCACGATTCCGGGCATTTCCCGCTCTGGGAGTACCATTTCTGCCGGTATGGCGTTGGGATTTGACCGGAAGTTTGCCGTCCGGTATTCCTTTCTCATGTCTTTGCCCGCGGTCTTGGGCGCGACGCTGCTGGAACTGAAGGACGTAACCGGGGATGGCATTTCCGGCGAATTGCTGCCCAAATATCTGCTTGGCATGCTCATTGCCGGGGTGGTGGGCTATTTTTCCATTCGACTGGTGAATTTGCTGGCGGCCAAGGGAAAATTCGGCCCCTTCGCCTATTACTGCTGGGCGGCCGGCCTGGTTTTCCTGCTGCTCAGTCTGACTGGATGGACCATGGCCCCCGCAGTGTAAGCGGATCCTTTTAAGAAAGGAACGAAAGACGATGGCAACCACACAAAAGAAGACCGGGGGACGCAGCGGTGGGTCCGCTT
>JAYFPV010000180.1:0-4550 GCA_034927465.1 Lawsonibacter sp. | reverse complement strand
TCAAAACCGCCATCGAATTCATAACCAATTGCCTTGCGGTTCAGGCAGGCGTTTTCTCTGCCACGCAGGCAGCTGCTACAGTGGTGGCAGGGAATGACGTTGGCCACGGCCACCTTCTCGCCCACCTCGAAGCCCTTTACGCCGGCACCTACTTGGCAAATGACACCACAGATCTCGTGGCCGATGACAGAGGGGTAACGGACGCCTTTGGTCTTTTTGCCGGTGAGAATTCGCATATCAGTACCGCAAATGGCGGCGCTCTTCATCTCCAGTAGGATCTCGTCCCTCCCGATCTCGGGCTTTGGCAGTTCAGCGGGTGCAAATTGGTTGGGGCCAGAAAGAACAACTGCTCTCATTTAAAAACATCTCCTTATTTCGCTGTTCGGAACTTTGCTGCTCTGATGGGATGATTTATATAGCGGTCCTCCTCCGAGGTTGTTCCGACTTCTGGATGGAAGTTGGAACACCTGGGGTGGAAGCTGTCTTCTGGCACATCGTAGCACAAATGTAGTAATTCTACAATACTGAAAATTATTTTCGGAATAACTGTAGAAAAACTACATTAATTTTTGTGGAACCCTACAAAATTTATGATTTTTGTGGATAAATTAAAAATATAACTCAAAATCTGTGCGATTACGAAATATTGTAGACAAAAATGGGCCAGTAATGTAGTCGAAAAACTACAGCCAGAGGTTAAAAAAAGGAAGACACCAATTCTGGTATCTAACTGCCTTTGAACGTCTGAAGCCTGGTCGAACTCAGACCTTGTTGTCGGAAGTGGCGGCGCGGGTCTTATAAATTGCCTGAAAAGCAACGTCATAGTCCTGGAAGGCCATAATGGCAACAAGGCTGTCGATGACGGCTAGCTGGGCCAATCGGGTGCTGCCGGACTCAGAGCGGAAAATAGTCTCCTCGCTGATGGTGGTGATGGTAAAGTCAGCGATTTTGGCCAGACTGGTCTTGCCTGCCACGGTCAGCCCGATTACGGTAGCACCGCAGGATTTGCACAGTTCGGCGGCCCGCAAAACGTGGATGTTATTACCCGAGTGAGACACGGCAAAAAGGACATCCCCCTTGTTCAGGAGGGAGGCCTCCATCAACTGAATGTCTTTATCCTCTACAGCGCACACGTGAATTCCAATTTTTAGGAACTTGTGCTGGGCATCTCGGGCCACGATCATGCTGCCACCGGTGCCTGCAAAAACGATGCGGCTAGCCTTAGCCAAAATGTGGGCCACATGCTTCATGTTTTCAAGGTCAAGGGACTGGATCGTGCGCTGCAGGGCCGTTATCTCGGTGTTGAATATCTTCTGACAGATTTCCTCGGCGCTATCGTCTTTCTGCAGTTTGGGGTGGTACTGCTGACCAGAGGGTATGGTCTCCAGGGCGGCGCTGATCTTAAACTCCTGAAATCCCTTATAGCCGATGCTTTTACAGAACCGGACGATGGACGCGTCACTGACGCCGATCAACTCGGCCAGTTCAAGTAGGGTATAGTGAAGCACCCGGTCAAAGTTTTCTTTTATATACAGGGCGATTTTGCGCTCGGTATTGGTCGCGTTATTGCTCTCATATTTAGCGGTGATCCGATTTTTGCAGCTGGAATGATCCATAGGTTACTTCCTCCTTTTTGAAAATTTGGTCTGAAATTTTTCTACATTTTTGATTCTAGCACAGGAACTCCGGTCCCGCAACAATAATTTTATGAAACGATTTTGTTTAGTGCGACACCGCTCGGTGTTGCCCTATATAAAACGGCCAATCTTACTGAGTCACCTCAGATCGCTGTACACCGGCTGGCTCGCCGATGGATAGAGCGGCAGAAGATCGTCCTGCGCAGCGCCGAAGGAAGTTGTTCTTGACAGTTTTTAAAAAAATTATACAATATCACGAAGGGACGTTAAATTCAAAACGACCTTTTGTACGGATCGACCTATTGGCAGACGGACTTTGTCGGAGGAGGTGCGGACCTGTGGAAAAAAATATGCTGCCGTCTCTGCGTCCGAAGCAGGAGCACCGACAGAGCTACCATCTCTCCTATTCAGAGAGGATGATCCCTGCCATGCTATCCATGAACGCGTGTCAGTTGAACGATTACCTTAGCCGTCAGGCGGAGCGAAATCCATGCATTGAGCTGACGTTCCGCAGGGAGAAGCATGGCAATATTCTAGAGGAGGTTGCGGCTGCGCCTGACACGGATTTTCATCAGGAGCTTCTGCTTCAGCTGCCCGAAAGAGGGGATCGGCTGGTGCTTCGCGCTGCGAGGCTGCTGATCAGCCAACTGGAGGATACCGGTTACCTCCCCTTTGACCCGGTTTCCGCCGCGTCCGGCCCACAGCGCCCCGTGATGGAGCTGGCGTTGGCCATGGTGCAGGCGCTTGATCCGGCTGGAGTGGGTGCGTGCTCCCTACGGGAGTGCTATCGGCTGCAGGCAGAGCGGGACCCGACGCGCTGCGCGGACGCGCTTGCACTTGTGTCCGACGAGGAGCTTTTTGAACGCTACAAGGAACGGGACTTTGCGGGCGTGTGCAAAGTGCTGCAGTGGACGCGCAGTCGGCTAGACGCCGCGACGGAGGTACTAAAAACACTTTCCATGCATCCGCTGGATATACAGCGCGCCCCGGTGGAGTATATTGTACCGGACGCGGAGATCTTTCGGCGGACGGACGGAGGCTACGTGGTGCGCCTGGTCGAGGGTTCCGTGCCCTGCGTTACGCTCAGCGAATCTTATCTGAACAGTCTGCGGAACGGCGGTGGACGTTTTGCCAATGAGGGCGTTTATTATGCCAAGCGGCTTCTGTACTGTCTGGAGCACCGCAACGCCACGCTGCTCGGTCTTTTACAGTACGCAGTGGAGCGGCAGGCTGCATGGCTAGAGGGCGGCGCGCGGGTGCGGCTGCCGTTCAGCGAAGTTGCACGCGTGTTTTCCATCAGCCGTTCGACGGCTTCCCGGGCGTTGCAGGGGAAATATGTGCTGCTGCGCGGCACTGTGCTGCCCGCAGTAGAGCTGTTCTGCCGGGGCGGGACCCGGGAACTTTCCCGGGACGCGGCCTGTATCCTACTTCGGCGCTTTCTTGCGCAGGAACCGCCCGGCGCACCGCTGAGCGATCAGGAGCTGTCCCGGCGGCTGTATGCGGAATGTGGGGCGCTACTTTCCAGACGAACAATTGCAAAATACAGACCGGCCTTGGGCGTGGCGGCCGCCGCCCGGAGAAAGCAATAGCCTCGATTTTCAAAAGAGAGGAGATCCCAATGATACGCAAGGAAATGATTTACGAGTTTCTTCGCAAGATGAAGAGTCAGAGCGGACTCGACGCAGTGTACACCACAGAGGAGATTGCAAACGCCATCGGCGCGTCCCGGGCAAATGTCAGTACGGACCTCAACCGGCTTTTCGGCGAGCAGAGAGTGGAAAAAATTCCAGGCTGGCCTGTGCGCTACCGTGCCAGCAACGCATTGATCAGTCCGTTGCCGGTGACGGGCAGAAATCCCCACAAGCTGGCCGACGCGGAACATGTATTCGACCATTACGTCGGCCACAATGGCAGCATGAGCATGGAAATCGAAAAGGCAAAGGCCGCCGTATTGTATCCCCTCAATGGTCTGCCGCTGCTGATCGGCGGAAAAACCGGTGTTGGCAAAACCACCTTCGCACGCATTCTGTACGAATATGCACGCCGCGCCGGCCGCATCGCGCCTGAGGCCAAGTTCGTGCCGTTCAACTGCGCCGATTATTCCACCAACCCACAGCTTATTACGGCCCAGTTGTTCGGTTGTGTGCGGGGAGCCTATACTGGCGCAGAGGAGGATCATACCGGTCTCGTAGACGCTGCGGACGGCGGTGTGTTGTTTCTGGATGAAGTGCATCGCCTGCCAGCTACGGCGCAGGAGATGCTGTTCTCCCTGATGGACTTTTCCCAGTACCGGCGGCTGGGTGAGGTGGACACGGTACGAAGCTCACACCCCATTATCATCATGGCAACCACTGAGGAGCGGTCCAGCGCGCTCCTTGCAACCTTCAATCGCCGCGTCCCGGTTTCCATCACGCTGCCTACGCTGGCAGAACGCAGCCCGCTGGAGCGGCTGCAGCTGATTCAGCAGCTATTCGCCCACGAGGCAAGCAAGTTGAAGCTGGATCTGAACGCGGACGTGTTGACCGTTAAAACGCTGCTGGCCTATGATTGTCCCGGCAATGTGGGGCAGCTGGAAAACGACATCCGCGTGGCCTGTGCCCACGCCTATGTGGAGTATCTGCTTGGGAAGGAGTCATGCCTTTCCATCCGCATTGCGGACATGCCCCTGCACGTGAAGGAGGGGCTGCGCCAGATTCACGGGATCTATTCCGATATCAATTTGATTGCCACCACGCTGCATATCTGTGCGCAGGAAGCCGACAATCTCGAGCTGGCTTCCTGCCTGTTTACGGACGAGTACTGTGCCGATATCTACGACGTTCTGGAGCGCCAGTACCAGAACTATTCCAGCAGCACACATGATCGGGATTACATTGAACTGGCCATGACACTGGATATTGACAACTACATCCG
>JAYFPV010000365.1:0-1928 GCA_034927465.1 Lawsonibacter sp. | reverse complement strand
CCATGAGCCATGTGTTTCCAGTGAAGAATGTCATGCGCGAGGACGAGGTGGTGCCCTCCTTCGACCGCGCCGAGCTGCTGAAAAACGCTCCGAACGCGGACGAGGAAGCCTTCCTGGTCCCCAAGACGGTGGAATAGGGAGGGGCAGAGATGAACGAAATTTTAACCCTGAGTGCCCTTGAACTTGGCGCGGCCATCCAAAAGGGGGAGGTTAGCCCGGTGGAGGCCGTCCGGGCCGCCCTGGAGCAGATCGAGGCATCCAAGTCCGATAACGCCTTTGTGGCCCTTTCCGCCGAGACCGCCCTGAAGCAGGCGGAGGAGGCGGCAAAAAAGATTGCTGCAAAGCAGACACTCTCCCCCCTGGCCGGTGTGCCCATGGGGCTGAAGGACAACATCTGCACCAAGGGGATGACCACCACCTGTGCCTCCAAGATTCTGACCGGCTTTGCCCCCCCGTATGACGCCACCCTGGTTGAAAAACTGAATGGGCTGGGTGCGGTGCCTCTGGGCAAGCTGAATATGGATGAATTTGCCATGGGCTCTACCACCGAAACTTCCTTTTATGGCCCCGCCCGCAACCCTTGGGATACGGAGCGGGTGCCCGGTGGCTCCTCCGGCGGCGCGGCGGCGGCAGTGGCCGCTCGCTCCTGCTGGTATGCCATCGGATCTGACACCGGCGGTTCCATCCGACAGCCAGCCGCCTACTGCGGTGTCACCGGTATCAAGCCCACCTATGGAACCGTTTCCAGATATGGTCTCATTGCCTATGCCTCATCTCTAGATCAGATGGGCCCCTTAGCCCGGGACGTCGCCGACTGTGCCGCGGTGCTGGACGCCGTGATGGGGAAAGACCCACGGGACGGTACCTCGCTGGACGTGCCAGTCGGCGGGCTGCTGGCCGGGCTTACCGGTGACGTGCGGGGCATGAAAATTGGGATTCCTGCCGACTGCTTTGGGGACGGTCTGGATCTGGAGGTGAAGCGGGCCGTTCTGGCGACTGCCGAGGTGCTCAAGGCCCGGGGTGCTGAGATCGTGGAATTTTCCTTCCCTGTGATGGAGTATGTGGTGCCAACCTACTACATCATTGCAGCCGCAGAGGCCAGCTCCAACCTATCCCGGTTCGACGGGGTGAAGTACGGTTGGCGGGCCGAGGGATTTGAGGACCTCACCGACCTGTACAATCGCACCCGCACCGAAGGATTCGGCTCCGAGGTCAAGCGCCGCATCCTGCTTGGCACCTTCGTGTTGTCCTCTGGCTATTACGACGCATACTATAAAAAGGCCCTTCAGGTGAAGGGGCTGATCAAAAAGGCCTTTGACGATGCTTTCGCCAAGTGTGACCTGATGCTGACCCCCGTGGCCCCTACCACCGCGCCGAAGATAGGGGAGAGCCTCAGCGACCCGCTGCAAATGTACCTGTCCGATATCTATACCGTGTCCGTCAACCTGGCGGGACTGCCCGGACTGTCCATGCCCTGTGGCTTTGACTCCAAGGGAATGCCCATCGGGGCTCAGCTCATTGGCCCCGCTCTGGGGGAGAGCAAGGTGCTGAATGCTGCCCACGCCTTCCAGTTGGACACCGCGTATCACAAGCAAATCCCCACCGGAAAGGAGGCGGGCTGATATGACCTGGGAAACTGTCATCGGTCTGGAGACCCACGTGGAGCTGGCGACGAAGACCAAAATTTTCTGCTCCTGCACCACCGAATTCGGCGGCGCCCCCAATACCCACTGCTGCCCGGTATGCACCGGGATGCCCGGAACCCTGCCTGTGGTGAATCGCAAGGTGGTGGAGTTTGCAGCCAAGGCCAGCCTGGCCTTGAACTGCCAGATCACCCGGTATCACAAATTTGACCGGAAGAACTACTTCTATCCAGATCTGCCCAAGGCCTATCAGGTGTCACAGCTCTACCTGCCCATCGCCAGGAA
>JAYFPV010000142.1:0-4231 GCA_034927465.1 Lawsonibacter sp. | reverse complement strand
CCATATAGGCCTCTTTGGCTTGAAGCACCCGGTATGCCGTGTCCCGCATGGCCCTGGACACCCGAATTGTGCTGTTGTCCCGGAGATAGCGACGAATCTCCCCCACAATCATCGGGACACCGTAGGTGGAGAATTTCACATTCAAATCTGTATTAAAGTTGTCGATGGCCTTAATCAGACCAATACATCCCACTTGAAACAGATCGTCGGCGTTCTCTCCCCGGTTGGCAAAGCGCTGAATCACAGACAGAACCAACCTAAGATTCCCTGCAATCAGTTCCTCCCTAGCCACCATGTCCCCCGCCTTGGCCCGAAGAAGAAGGGCCTGTGTTTCCTCGCTCTTCAGCACCTTCAGCTTTGCAGTGTTTACCCCGCAGATTTCAACTTTATGCTGCATTGAAGAAAACCTCCCGCCTGAGATACTGTATTCTCAGTATCTCCGAGACGGAGGCTTTCATACCGCTTTTCGGGGACGAAATTTTTTATTCTCTGACAGCTTTCGATGGATTTTTGCTTCCGGACTGTCAGCCCATAGTCAAGATATCCAGTCCATCCTCATCCACCACCGGAATGCCCGCTTCCGCAATCAGTCTGGCCGTCATGCCCTGCCCGCAGATCCGCCTTCCGGAAAAGGTTCCGTCATAAATTAGCCGGCTTCCGCAGGATGGAGAGTTTGCCTTTAAAACGGCCAGCGTACAGCCCCGCTGCCCGGCTATCTCCAGGGCCAGTCTTGCGCCTTCCAAATAGGCATCCGTCACGTCCTCCCCCTCCCGGTTGAGAACGCGGCCATCCGGCTGCAACTCCGCCGGAGCACGCGGCGTTGGCAGACCGCCCAGCTTCTCGGGACAAACCGGAACCAGTGTATGGCCTGCTCGGCGCAGTGCTTGCAGTGCCTCCACTGGCACACTCTTTCCATCGTACCGGCATGGTTCCCCCAACAGGCAATAGCTGACTAAAATATTCATGCCTCTTCCCCCCATTTACGTCCATTCTCGACTTTTTGCTCCGCTTCCCTGTTGGATTTTCCAAGATCAAGTACCTCTCACACAGCCGAACAGCCTGTCTTTTTTAAGAAGGCACTGTAATTCCTGACATCTTTTTAAAAAACGCCCGATGCCGAAGCATCGGGCGTTGATCAGATCACAATCAATGGGTCAGGTAATACTTGACCAAAGTCTGAAGCAGCTCGTCACGGTCCACCTTTCGAATCATGGCCCGGGCGTTATTATGATTGGTGATATAGGTGGGGTCCTCAGACAGAATATAGCCCACGATCTGGTTAATCGGGTTATAGCCCTTCTCCTGCAGTGCCTGGTAGACCGTGGACAGAATTGTCTTGATCTCCAAGTCCCGCTGGTCACCCAGACTGAATTTACGGGTAAAATCCATCTCTCCCATTGGGAACACCTCCTATCCTTATACTGATTTCAGTCTACTCCAAAACCAGATTTCTGTAAAGGGGCAGTAGTTAAATTTAATCAAAATGAAATATTTCACATCGAACGGATCATGAGATGCTTTTTACGCCGCGCAGGCCGCCTTTTACATCAAAATCAGAAATTGGAGCCTCCAAATGTATCTAGTTCTTTTCTTCATAAGGTGTCCTCTTCCGTCCGGTCCAGGGCATCCTCCACATCAAAGGGAGGCGTCTCCTCTTCTGCCCCAGCCTCCGTTCCGGCGTTCATCCCCTGAGAGTTCTCCTGAATGGGGGTGGCAACCCCCTGGCGGTATTTCAACTCCTGCCACTGCTCCTTGGTAATCAAAAGCTGCCGTGGCTTGCTTCCCTCAAAGGGGCCGACGATGCCTTTTTCCTCCAGCTGATCCACCAGCCGGGCGGCCCGGGCATAGCCAAGCTTCAGCCTCCGCTGGAGCATGGACACCGAAGCTTGTCCCGTCTCCACCACCACCTCGGCGGCGGCATCAATCAGCTCATCGTATTCGTTATTCACATCCTCTGGCGCGGAGCCGCCTACTCCCCTGGCTCCCTTTTCCTTCTCAGCGGCGTGCTGCTCGATCTCCTGCATCACGGCATCGTCATACTGGGCCGAGCCGCTCTTCTTGACAAACTCCACCACCGACGCAACTTCCTGATCTGTAATCAGGCAGCCCTGAACTCGGGTTGGTTTTCCAGCACCCAGCGGGAAGTAGAGCATGTCGCCCCGGCCCACCAGTTTTTCCGCTCCGGTGATATCCAGAATAATGCGGGACTCCAGACTGGAGGCCACGGCAAAGGCAATCCGACTTGGAATATTGGCCTTCATCAGGCCGGTAATCACGTCGGCAGAAGGCCGCTGGGTCGCAATGATCAGGTGCATTCCCGATGCACGGCCCATCTGAGCCACCCGACAAATGGATTCCTCTACCTCTTTGGCGGCCACCAGCATCAAATCGGCCAACTCGTCGATGATTACCACCACTTGGGGCATCTTTTCCATGCCCTCCCGCTTGGCGGCCAGAGCATTGTAGGAGGCCAGATCCCGGACCCCCGCCTCGGAAAAAATTCGATACCGCTTCATCATCTCGGTCACCGCCCACTGAAGGGCTCCGGCCGCCTTTTTCGGGTCTGTAACCACAGGAATCAACAGATGAGGAATCCCATTGTAAATACCAAGCTCTACCATTTTAGGGTCCACCATGATCAGGCGAACCTCTTCCGGTGTCGCCTTATACAGCAGCGAAATAATAAGGGAGTTGGTGCACACCGACTTACCGGAACCAGTGGTGCCGGCAATCAGCAAGTGGGGCATCTTAGCAATGTTGCCCACAATTGCAGTGCCTCCGATGTCTTTGCCTACGGAAAAGGACACTTTGGAAGCGCTATCGGTAAATTCTTTCGACCCAATGACGGAATGGATGTTTACCGGAGAAACCAGTTTATTCGGCACTTCAATGCCAACCATGGAGATCTGGTCCGGAATGGGCGCAATTCGAACCCCGGTAGCCCCCAGCGCCAGGGCAATGTCGTCGGCCAGATTGGTCAATTTGTTCAGCCGCACACCCTGGTCCAGTTCCAGCTCATATCGGGTCACGGATGGGCCTCGGGTAACATTGGTAATGCTGGCATCAATGCCGAAGGAGTGAATGGTGTCGGTAAGCCGCTGCCGATTGGCATTAAGTTCGGCCAGCGCTTCTCCCCCAATCTCCCCCGTCCACTCTTTCAACAGCGAAAGCGGTGGGTACTGGTACGGATGGCTGTCTTGCGTGAACGTTCCCTGAATGTCCTGCGCAACCTGGGCAGCCTGCTGCTCCACCTCATGGCGTTTCACCTTAGGCGGCTCTGGCTGAGGCGAAAGCGGAGCAGACTCTGGGTTGGAGGCCGTGGGGGCAGCCGTTGGTGGCGCCACCGTCACCGGAGGCGCAACTGGAATAGGCTTGGGCGGGATAATCGGATCGATGACAAATTCCGGTGTCTCGGCGGCCTCCAGTTGCTCTTTGCACGCAGACGGGCTCTGCTCCTCCTGCTTCTCCGTCAGCAGCTGATCTGGGGTCGGTACCCGAGGTCTACGATCAAAAAAGCTGTGCTTTCGTTCTGGGGCCTGTGTCGGTTTCTGCGCCGCCACGGGGCTATCATCCACCGGAATGTCAATCGCAGGACGGCGGGATGCCGTCTGCGACAGCAGGTTCGCAGAAGACGGACGCTCTGGCTCTCTCGTCCCCTCCCCACGGCTCTGGGGAAGCGGATCCGATTCCTGCTCGTATTCATATTTGGGGCGATTGAACATCAAGTCCGCCACATCGAAAAGCGTACGGTTACATGCAGCCAAACTCATTAAAATCCCAGCCATGGCAAAAATAATGGTACATCCCAGGTCGGTAAACAAAGAGACAAAGCCCTGGGCCAACAAACCGCCCACCGCACCTCCGGACTGCAATGCCTGGCCGCTCGTCCACAGCGCTTTGACCAGCGCCCCATCCCAAGGATGTTGATCGGCCAGCAGACCGTGGAGCAGGCCTGAAAAAACCAGCGGGAGCAGCAGCGCACAGGTCAGCCGCATTCGTACCGGGCGTCCGCGGTGAAACGCCAGAATATATGCTCCAAGCAGCAGGACAGGCGGAACCAGCCAGAAACCATATCCCAAAAGCCCCTTCAGGAGTGCGCAAAAAAAATCGATGAAAATGGCCTCCATATGGAAGTATCCAAACGAGGCAAAGATGGCCAGCAACAGGCAAACCACCGCCCCTGCCTCCCGTCGAAAGGGCCGGGGCGCGGGGGCGGAGGTCTTTTCTTTTG
>JAYFPV010000146.1:0-2828 GCA_034927465.1 Lawsonibacter sp. | reverse complement strand
ATAAAATCACACCCTGAAGAATATTGGCAAAGCTGGAATCCACTCGCGAAAACGTCGCCGCCGCCACGGTTGAGCCATAGTGGAGCATACTGATCAGGGCAGATACCAGAAAAATGGCGGCGGTGTTCAGCTGAGCCAGCCAGGCCACGATGATGCCGGTCCAGCCCACATCGTCGGTAATGGCAGTGGACAGGATTCCGGCGGTGCCCACCTTAAAGGCAGCCGCCAGGCCGATGAGACAGGCGGACAGAAACACGGTCCGCAGGACAATGACGTTGACCTTCATTCCGGCGTAGTGGGCAGTACCTGGGCTGTCTCCCACCACAGCGATTTCATAGCCGTGCTTGGTGTACTTCAGGTAGACAAAGACCAACACCCCGATGACAACGGTAAGAATCACGCAAATGTTTAGTCCAAATTTTCCGATTAAGATTCTTGGAAACACCACTACCTTCGCAAAGCTGGCAAAAATAGGTCGCATGGACGTGGGATCCAGATAGAAATTCCAGTCGGCCTGGGTCTCCCCCAGAAAGGTGAGGAAATACAGGGCCACATAATTCAGCATTAGGGTCATCAGGGTCTCGTTCGTGCCGAATTTCACCTTAAGAACCGCCACCAGCGCCCCATAGAGTCCGGCGGCCAGCATGCCGGCCAAGCACATAAGGAGCAAGGTGAGCGCCGAGGGCAGAACGGGTCCGGCTTGGAATGCCACAGTGGTTGCCGCGACCGCCCCCAGAATAAACTGTCCCTCTCCCCCGATGTTCCAAAAACGCATTTTAAAGGCCAGAGACAGCGCCACTGAAGTCACGGCGAGAGGGACGAATACCTTCAGATAATTTTCGAAGGTTTTATAGGCGATCTTGTTGCCCACCATCCCCATGGTGAACATGCGGCCGTAATAGTCCAGCGGATTCACGCCCAGGGCCAGCAGCACCACGCCGCCCAGGGCCAGAGCGGCCGTCACCGCCAGCAGATATACGCACAGTTTTTTCCACAGGGGGCAGTTGTCCCGCTTTACAACATGAAAGCGCATCTTACTTCTCCTCCCCTCCGCCGGTTTGTGTTCTCTCTTCCGGCGGTATATTTGTGTCCCGGGCATATCCGGCCGGTTTGTCCTCATATTTCAAGGTCAGATCCAGCGCTCCGGTCATCATCAGCCCCAGTTCCTCCTTGGTCGTCTTGTGGGCGTGAACCACACCCATGACTTTCCCGTGACACAGAACCATAATCTTGTCACACAGAGCCATCATCACGTCCAGGTCCTCGCCCACAAAGAGGATGCCCACCCCGGACTGCTTCTGTTCATTTAAAATATTGTAGATGGCGTAAGAGGAGTTGATGTCCAGCCCCCGAACGGGGTAGGCAGTCACAATCACGTTGGGACCGGCTTTGATCTCCCGGCCCAGCAGAACCTTCTGGACGTTTCCGCCCGACAGGCGGCGCACCGGGGTGTCAGCAGAAGGCGTGACAATCTCCAGCTCCCGGATGACGTAGTCAGCATCCGCCCGGCCCACCGCTCGATTGACAAATGCCCCCTTGGTCTCCGCGTAGCGTTTCAGAATCATGTTATCCGTGATAGACAAAGAGGGCGCCAAACCCATGCCCAGCCGATCCTCTGGGATAAAGGACATGGAGATTCCTTTTTCCAGGATCGTCTTGGGGGAAAGTCCCACAATATTGTCCCCCTTGTGGATGATCAGACCGGACTCAATGGGCCGCAGACCGGCGATGGCCTCGCACAGCTCCTTCTGCCCGCAGCCGGCAATCCCGGCCACCCCCAAAAGCTCGCCGCCCCGGATATAGAAGTTCACGTGGTCAATGGCAACAGCGCCTTCGTCATTTCGAATGGTCAAATCCCGAATTTCCAGCAAGGGCCGCTTTTTTTCCACCAGGGGTCTGGCAATGTTCAAATCAACCTTGCGGCCCACCATCCATTCGGTCAGGGCCTGCTCATTGGTTTCCGCAGTTTGAACCGTGGTAATGTACTCTCCCTTGCGCAGGATGGCCACCCGGTCGGAAATTTCCATTACCTCGTTTAGCTTATGAGTAATGATAATAATCGAATGGCCATCTTCCTTCATGCGGCAGAGAACATCAAACAGCCGTTTGATTTCCTGGACGGTAAGCACGGCGGTGGGCTCATCCAGAATAATCACCTTAGCTCCGTAGTACAGCACCTTAATGATTTCCAGCGTCTGCTTTTCCGACACCGCCATGTTTTGAACCTTTTTTCTGGGGTCAATGTCAAATCCGAACTTTTTGGCCATCTCTTCGATTTTGTCAAACCGGCCGGGGTTCAGCGAAAAGCCCGCCTTTTCCTTGCCCATCCAGATGTTGTCGGCGGCAGAGAACACGTCCACCAGCTTAAAATGCTGGTGAACCATGCCAATCCCCAGTTTCTTTGCGTCTTCCGGAGAGTCAATGGACACCGGTTCTCCCTCTACCAGAATTTCTCCGCTGTCCGGCTTATAAATGCCAGACAGCATGTTCATCAGCGTGGTTTTGCCCGAGCCGTTTTCCCCCAACAGAGCCAGAATCTCCCCCTGATGCAGGTTCAGGTTTACGTCCCGGTTTGCCACCACACTGCCAAAGGTTTTGGTGATGCCCCGCATCTCAATGGCATATTCCGCAGGCATGGCATTCTCCCCTTTTCTATATGAACTTCGGTTGGAGCCGCCTTCCGCCGCTCTGACAACCCGTTTGGTCGCTCCTCTCCGGGCCGGAAAATTCCGGCCCGGAGAGGAAAAACCAAATTGCCTCTTTCGGATGTGTGCGTCCTGCTCTCCCTCGGATAAAGTCACCGGGCCGACCGGTTTTCCGGCCGGCCC
>JAYFPV010000370.1:0-10415 GCA_034927465.1 Lawsonibacter sp. | reverse complement strand
AGCGGAAGTCCATCACGGTAGACATGTGATTGTTGACCGTGAGCACCACACCACCTCCGCGGCCTCCGTCACCACCATCTGGGCCGCCGGCGGCCACAAACTTTTCCCGGTGGAAGGACACTACGCCATTTCCTCCCTTGCCGGAGCGAACGTTAATGCGGGCAGTATCTACAAAAGGTGCAGCCATAACCGGCACCTCCTTCTCTAAAATTTCAGCAGGTTCAACCCTACGGTGTCGCTGAATGCTCGCCCCACCTGACCGTTCCAGACCTGAAGAAACAGCTCCAGCGTGGCACTGATGGTACAGGAGGACAGGTGTCCCGCATGGACTGCCCCAGTCACGGGGTTCCCGATGGTAATGTGAAGATGGAGGTAGGGTGCCCCATCCTTTCGGCTCACATTCCCTACCAAGGCTGAAATCTCATGGTCCCCCTGGTAGCGGCGGGAGTAATACCGTTTCTCCACTGTGTCAAAAATACCGATGGTAATGTCATTGGCGGCCCCCAGCGCTGAGACCACGCCCAGCGAAATATGTTCCTGGTCCACCAGCCTGGTGAGACACGCGACAACTTCCTCGCCCGGATCTAAACACAGTACATATCCTTGGTCAAATTTCCGGTATTCCATTGTTCCGTTATCCCCCTGCCTTTTTTGAAAATAGAAGCCGCAAACGGAACGCCGTTTGCGGCTTCTTGCGTGTCAGCAAATTACTGCGCGATCTCCATCTCCACAATGGAAACCTGCTTGCGATCCTTGCCCAGACGCTCGAACTTCACCTTGCCGGTCTTCAGCGCGAACAGGGTGTCGTCGCTGCCCTTCCCCACGTTGACTCCGGGATGAATGTGGGTTCCGCGCTGCCGCACCAGAATGTTGCCAGCCAGCACAAGCTGACCGTCTCCCCGCTTTACGCCAAGGCGCTTGGCCTCGGAATCACGGCCGTTGCGGGTGGAGCCGACTCCCTTTTTATGGGCGAAAAACTGTAAACCGATCTTCAGCATATCTTACACCTCCAAGACAGAAATATGGTCAGGGTATTCCTCCGCCAGCTGGATCAGATGAACCATCAGAGCAGCCAGAAGGGTCTGGCAGGTACTCTCATTGGTTTGTCCCAAACCGCTGGGGAGCTTCAGAGTGATGGATGCGTCTTTTTCCCGCACCTTAACTGATGCCTCCAGGCCCAGCACGTCGTTGACGGCGCACTCGGTCAGTCGGACGGCACTGGTCACGGCGGCGCAGACGATGTCCTCGCCCTCGGGAGCATATCCGCTGTGGCCTTTGACTTCAAAGCCCACAATCCGGTTGCCCTCGGAATAGAAGGTCACGGTGGTCATCAGGCCTTGATGGTGCCGATCTGCACCTTGGTATAGGGCTGACGATGACCTTGGCGTTTGCGGTAGCCCTTCTTCGCGTTGTACTTGAAAATCCGGATCTTCTTGCCCTTTCCATTCTTTACAACGGTGGCGTCCACGGTGGCGCCCTCAACAACGGGGGCTCCGAAGGTGGCATTGTCTCCGTCCAGGATGGCCAGCACCTGATCAAAAGTAATGTTCTGTCCGGCCTCGGTCTCCAGCTTTTCGATGAACAGGGTATCGCCTTCGCTCACCTTATACTGCTTTCCGCCGGTCACGATAATTGCCTGCATTTGTTTCAACTCCTTCATTACGGGCTCGCTCTCCTGGGAGGGAACCTGGTTCCACTTGCCCAAAACGCCGTCGCTGCGCACGGTTTCCCGCGGTGCGGCGTTTCTTCCCCACTCAAAGCGGCTTTGATAGTTTACCAATAAAACAGCCATTTGTCAATAGGATCGCCAATAACTTTTCAATTTTATTCACCTTTGCTGCATTAAAAACTTAACTTCCATCCCTCTGGCAATCTGACCGGACGTTTGTTTTACAAACGGAGAACCAGAATTTACTCTTGCAATCACGTAATTCTGAAATTGAAGTCATTCAGTAAGCCATAATTACGAATCAAAATGACATAAAGAAGCCGCTATATCGTGTGATATAGCGGCATTATTTGTGAGAGATCTCTTGTGGAGTTTTTAATCCTGATAAGAACCGGAAATATCACGAAAATTATAAACCCGGCTATAATCCTTTGTCTCGGGATCCTTAACGACCTCAGACCTCAGGCCATCAAGCAAGCGGACAATTTCATATACATTGATCCATATCTCATTATTGCACTCTTTTTGCGACTCATCGAAAATCAGTTCCATGCCGAAGTGTAGGTGGGATACTTCAATATTGTTTACATTTTCCTTTCTGCTGTAGCCGGTTCTGCCCAAATATCCGATCACATCCCCCGATTTCACGACAGAACCGACGGCTAAGTCCTTGCGGTACGGAAAATTTTTTCTAAGATGCGCATAGTAATAATATCTTTTCTCGTCAAACGACCTAATCCCGATGCGCCAGCCTCCATACTGATTCCATCCCATTGACTCTATGACACCACTTTCGACAGCGACAATCGGAGTTCCCACCTGACCCAAAAGGTCATTGCCTAAATGAATCCTTGCGAATCCATATGAGCGGCTATTTCCAAAATCATCATAATGGTTATATGGGAAATTCTTTGCAATCGGAGAAAACACTTTTATGCCATAACGCTGTTCCCAATGCTTTCCCGATCCTTCTTCGTCTGGCACTTCGATTTCATAAGCACCTACGAAATCGGACAGAATGGCGTTGTACGCCTCATGATAATAATCATAGTATTTCATATGCGCCGTCAATTCATCTATGGTTTTGCCAGAATTCAATTGATCGGCAACCTTATCCAGTTGCTTGTCACGATAGTTGCCGAAGTCATTGCCGTTTTGTGCGGCAAGGTAAGCGAGCAGCTCAATAAAATTTAATTTGATCTCTTTCTCCTGTGAGGCAATATCCAATGCGATTGCCTTTTTCATCGCCTCGCATGGAACATTGAAGTCGACCCAATTGATTATATTCTTTTCTCCTGTCTCTTTCGCTTCGACAGCGAAGGCAGGATAGCGTGAACACAAACAGGAAAATACCATGATAACCGTTATCAGATAAAGGAATGTTTTTTTAAGACTAGAAGGCAAAGTATATCACATCCTATCTGCAAACAAATCACTGCAACCTAAAACTAGTTCAACGTTATTATTGCAATTAAGTCTTTTGATATGCCTTCTATATTCTTACTGAATTTCCGACGAAACAAGATTCTTCCAGAAATGGTCCAACAATAAATAGAAGCTCCATTTTCAAGTAAAAACGGAGCTTCTATTTGCAGACATGGAAACCGCCACGCGGTCAAACAGATATGTGACAGGCACAATATCTCAATTCACCCAGGATTTATGGCAACTCACGCATAGACGCTTGAAATTCCAAACTATGGTGTTATTGTGTAATTATATAAACCAAAGGAGGAGTCCAATGGATTAAGAATACTCCGGTCCAAAGGCAATCGAAGCCAATGCGGGCAAAACCCGCGAAGCCTTGCTGCGAGCTCTCACACCTTTTGCACCGTGATCGACACAAGGCTTTGCCAGCTTTGCTTCGGCGCTGTCCATTCATGCTCCGACCCGGAAAGGCTGCCTGGCCAGCCGTTCCAAGGCTCCACACACACAAAGCCCTCGCGGCACTGGCTCCACAGAATCAGATTGCCAAAATGCCGGTCAAAGTCGACCGTCACCCGGTGGCCCGTTCCTCGATCGGTAAACACAGCAGGCCCCACAACCTCTCGATATCCCCGTGTGGTTTCGTGGTCGCTCCAAGGAAAGTCCACCCCCTGAAACAGGTGGTCCAGTTCCTCTGTCAGCCCTTGCTCCCGCCCTGCCGTTACCTCAAAGCAAAGATTACGCACATCACTTACCGCAAAATAGGGGTGATACCCAAAGGAAAAGGGCATGGGCGTCTCTCCTCGATTTTCGATCCGCTGCTCCAGAAACAAGGTACGTCCTTTGAGCCGGTAAGTAATCTCCATGTAAAATGCAAAGGGATAAAATACCCGTGTCAGCGCGTTTTCCTGCATGGACAGGGTAACCCACGCACTGTCCTTTGTGCCCTGCCCCACTACCTGCCATGGCATTAGGCAGGCAAACCCGTGGATACTCATGGGGTAATCCTGCCCATTAAAACAATTTTTGCCCTGCGGCGACAGTCCACAGGTAGGAAACAGTACTGGCACCCCACAGCGTGGGCGGGTGCTCTGTTCAAAATTTGGATGGCGTAGCCACAGATATTCCTCCCCATCCAGCGCCAGTCCCGTAACACTTCCTCCTTTTTCCGGTGTAATCGTTGCTGTGGTGTGGGTTAACGTATCAGCTAGCACCAGCTGCTGGTAGCAAACATTTTGTTCTGGGTAGGTCTGTCTGGTAACAGTAAACACATTTGATCGCCCTTTCTCACGCGGCTTTGCTACCGCTACTCGTAATATATGTATATTAGTATACTACTTAATGTTTAAAACAAAATTGTTTTTCGGCATATCTGTAAATTTTTTTGTTCATTTTTTGTTAACTTGGCCAGTTGAATATCTAGTATACTAGTGTTATCATAAGAAATATGAGCGGTACTCCCGCTTGCATGTTGATTCAGTGTGGAGGCTTTTTCCATGCCACAGCTCAAAAGTAAACTTTTAAAGGTGGGCGAGACCCGCGTATGGCGCACCTATGTGGGCGGGCAGCGCATTGATAAGTGGCGCGGCCATTCCGCCCAACGCAATGGACATTTTCCAGAGGACTGGATTGCCTCCACGGTGTTGGCCGTCAACCCCGGGCGTGAGCGCAGCTCCGAAGGACTCAGCCGCGTTCTGAATCTTCCCGGCCAGCCTGTCCTAAAAACACTTTTGGAGGACGACCCCGCCGCTTGGCTCGGTGCCCTTCATGCTAGTCAGCTGGGCAGCACGCTTGGTATGCTTATCAAAATCATTGACGCAGGTGAACGCCTCACCATTCAAGTACATCCAGACAGGACCTATGCCAAACAGGTTTTTCATTCCGATTATGGCAAGACCGAAGCCTGGTATATCCTGGGTGGCAGTCCGGATGCCTGTATTTATATGGGATTCAAACCCGGTGTCACCCGTGAGCACTGGAAACGACTGTTTGACACACAGGACATTCCCGCCATGCTGGCCAGTCTGCATCGCATCCATGTAAAAGCAGGCGATTCTTTCCTTGTTCAGGGCGGTGTCCCCCATGCCATTGGCGAGGGTTGCTTTCTCATTGAAGTGCAAGAACCCACCGATTACACCATGCGGACTGAGCTGGTGACTCCCGGGGGTCTTCATATTCACATGGATCAGTGTCATCAGGGCGTCGGCTTTGAGAAGATGCTGGACTGTTTCCACTATGAAGGATTGACTCAGAACGAGGTGGAGGCACGCTGGAAAGTTGAACCCATTACACGCCGAGACGAAGGGGCTGTAATCACTCGGCTCATTGACGAGCGCTACACCCATTTATTCGGAATGCGGTGCATTGCTGTAGATGGCATCTGGAGCACACTTCGCCCTGCGCAGATTACGGTGTTCACCGTAATTGAAGGAGAAGGGCATGCCGCTACCACTGTCGAAGCTACCCCCGTGTGCCAGGGCGACTTTCTACTGGTGCCCGCCGGGGTGGAACGGCTTACGCTAAGCGGCCATGGGCTAAAACTTGTGGAGTGCATCCCACCCACGCTGGCCTAAATGGCGTTTTCCAATTGGAATGTATTCGGCGTTTGGCCGTTTGCAGATATCCCTATATGTACAAGGAAAAAAGAAGGAGGATTTTTTACGATGAAAAAGTTACTTGCTCTCGCTATGGCAGTTGCCATGTCCATGAGCCTGGCCGCCTGTGGTGGCTCCACTGCTTCCAGCACCCCCGCTGCCGGTTCCAGCACCGCCAGCTCCAGCACTTCCAGCGCCGCTGCAACCCCCGACAAGGTATACGAGCTGAAGGTTTCCACCACCCAGGCTGAGACCGCTCCCATCGTGCAGGGCTTACAGAGCATCGCCGACAAAGTGGCCAAGGATACCAACGGCGGTGTCAAGATCACGATCTACCCCTCCAGCCAACTGGGCGTGGAAGAGGACATGATCGACCAGGCCCTGCAGGGCATGAACATTGCTGTTCTGACCGACGCTGCTCGGATGAGCAACTACGTCTACGACATGGGCATCTTCAACATGGCCTACTTAGTGGATAATTATGACGAGGCCTGCAAAGTAATGGCAACCGACACCTTCAAGGGCTGGGAAGACGAACTGACCCAGCAGGGACTCCGTGTGCTGTGCTTCAACTTTTACGACGGTGCTCGTTCGTTCATGACCAACAAGCCAGTCACCACTCCCGACGATCTGAAGGGCATGGTGATCCGTACTCCCGGCGCCGATCCTTGGGTAAACAGCATTGAGAGCATGGGCGCTACCGCCTATGCCGTGGCTTGGAGCGAAGTGTATAACAGCATTCAGACCAAGGTCATCGACGGCTGCGAAGTGCAGTACACCAGCGCCGTTTCGACCCACATTAACGAAGTCTGCAAATACATCGATAAAACCGAACATATCAACCTGATCAACTGCCTGATCACCGGCGAAACCTGGTTCCAGACCCTGCCTGCCGAGTACCAGGAGACTCTGCTTAAGGACGCCTATGACTGCGCTTATGAAAATGCAAAATACGTGGAAAGTCTCCAGCCCGAGATGGAGAAGACTTTGGTAGACAATGGCATGGAGATTGTTGAGGTCGACAAGGCTGCCTTTAAAGAAGCCGCGAAGGCCGCCTACGATAAGATGGGCTGGACCGAACTACGCCAGGAGATCTACAAAGAGATCGGCAAACAGGGGTAATTCGCGCTGAAATGCCAATTTAGCCGGACCCCAAGTTAGGAGAACCAAAGCTTGGACGGGCTCCGCGCCCGTCCAAGCTTTTTGTGTTGACCCGGCACGCCACCACTGTGACACAGAGTATAGGAGCAAAGTTAAATGAAAAAAATTTACAACAAATTCTGCCGATTCGAGCAGATTTTCGCCATGTTGCTTTTGTTTTGTATTGCGGCGCTGGTCTTTATTTCGGCCATGTTCCGCACCTTCAAGCATCCTTTGAACTGGGCGCAGGACGCCGCTCTGCTCGCCTTCGCCTGGATGATCTTCCTAGGCAGCGACTTAGCCATTCGCAATACTCGTCTCATCGGTATTGATGTTTTTGTAAAGTATTTTCCCAAATCAGTGCAAAAATGGCTGAGCATTGCATTTCAAGCCATCATCATCGGCTTTTTGTGTGTGCTGGTCTACTACGGCTATACTATGGTCATTACCGGCCTGCAGCGCAGCATCTCCACCTTGGGCATCAGCTATGCCTGGGTCACAGCTGCCGTACCAGTAGGTGCACTGCTCATGATCTTTTCCGAGCTGATTCGAATGGTGCAGGCCATTCAAACACCGATTGAAAAGTGGGGTGCAAACTAATGGGCATTGCCATTGTCCTCTTCTTGGCCTTTCTTGTTCTTGGAATGCCCGTGGCGTTCTCCATCGGGCTTTCCGGCTTTGCGTTCTTTGTCATCCGTGATCTGCCCATGAGTGTGCTGGTGCAGAAATCCATTTCTACCAGCCAGAGCTTCACCATGCTGGCCATTCCCCTGTTCATTTTGGCGGGCAACCTGATGAACAGCTGCGGCATCACCACTCGCCTTATGAAGCTGGCCAATGTGCTCACCGGCCATATGTACGGCAACCTGGGCCAGGTATCCTGCGTAATGTCTACCCTAATGGGCGGCGTGTCCGGTTCCGCCGTAGCAGACGCTGCCATGGAAACCCGCATTCTTGGCCCTGAAATGACTCGCCTTGGTTACGCCAAGGGGTGGAGCGCTGCAATCAACGGCCTGTCCGGACTAATCGTGGCCACCATCCCGCCCAGCATGGGTCTCATCATCTATGGCACCGTGGGTGAAGTGTCCATTGGACGCTTGTTCTTAGCCGGCTGGGTACCTGGCTTTCTCATGTGCCTCTTCCTAATGATTGCCTGCAGCCGGTCTGCCCGGCACTTTGGCTACAAACCAGAACACTCCAAACGCGCCAGTCTGCCTGAAATTGTCAAGGCAACGATTGACAGCATCTGGGCACTTATCTTCCCCATCATGCTTATCGTCCTCATCCGGTTTGGGATCATGAGTCCTTCTGAATCCGGTGCCTTCGCTGTGGCTTATGCTCTGTTTGTTGGCATAGTGATCTATAAGGAACTAAACTGGGATACCTTCCTCACCACTCTGAAAGACAGCGTGAAAGACGTCACCGTCATTACCATCATCCTGGCTTTTTCCGGCATTTTTGGCTACGGTGTGGTGTACGACAACCTGACTACCACCCTGGCCGACGCGCTGGTGTCCATCACCAGTAATCCTACCGCTCTGCTGGTGCTCGTCGTTCTGTTCCTGCTGTTCTGCGGTATGTTCATGGAAACCACCGTAATCGCCCTGATTTTGACTCCCATTCTGCTTCCCGTTATGCAAAGCGTGGGCGTTGATCCTGTTATATTCGGCATGATCATGATGACCTGCGTCACATTCGGCGTCATGACTCCGCCCGTCGGCACAGCTCTTTATACCACTTCCGACATCATGGGGTGCCCGGTGGAAGAGACGGTAAAATATGGCTGGCCGTTCTATGTCGCTGTTCTTCTGGTCGTCGTATTCATGGTGCTGTTCCCCAACGCCGTGTTGTGGCTGCCCAATCTGGTGTATGGCGCATAACAAAGCAGTCTTTGAGAAGGCGCCCCCCGCCTCTGCGGCGGCAGCGCTTTGGGGATTACAAAAAAGGAGTATTGGCACTATGAAAATGACATTCCGCTGGTACGGTTCGAACAGCGATTCCGTCACACTTAAGCAGATCAAACAGATTCCCGGCATGAGCGGCATTATGGGCTTGTTGGACTACAAGGCCGCCGGTGAGGTGTGGGAAGAATCTGAGGTCAAGGCTTACATTGACGAAGTCCATTCCGCCGGATTAGAGTGTGAGGTAATTGAGAGCGTAAATGTCCATGAAGACATTAAGCTGGGGCTGCCCACCCGCGACCAGTACATTGCAAACTACATCACCACCATCCGCAGCCTTGCCAAGTATGGCATCAAGGTCATCA
This sequence comes from Lawsonibacter sp., assembly GCA_034927465.1. Classification (GTDB taxonomy): domain Bacteria; phylum Bacillota; class Clostridia; order Oscillospirales; family Oscillospiraceae; genus Lawsonibacter. Next base: position 1,321 of record JAYFPV010000370.1, on the reverse strand, counting down.
TCTACAATTTCATGCCCGTTTTAGACTGGCTGCGTACCGACCTGGCCCGGAAAATTCCAGAGGATGGCAGCAACAGCTTGTATTTTGACGAAATAGAACTGGGCGACATGACCCCCGTGGAGATTGTCAAAAAAACAGCCAGCCAGTCCAACGGCTTTTCTCTGCCCGGCTGGGAACCCGAACGCCTGGCAGAGTTAGAGCACACCATGGAACTGTATAAGAGCATCAACGAGGAAAAGCTGCTGCAAAATTTCAAGTACTTTCTGGACGCTGTCATCCCAGTCTGCGAGGAGTGCGGCATCAAAATGAGCTGCCACCCGGACGATCCGGGCTGGCCCATTTTTGGTCTGCCTCGTCTGGCCCACGATCAGGCCGGCTACGACCGCATTATGGCTTTGAATCGCAGCCCGGCAAACACGGTTTGCCTGTGTACCGGCTCTCTTGGCAGCAACGTAGCCAATGACATCCCCGCAATCATCCGCCACTTTGGCGAGATGGGCCGTATTGGCAGCATGCATGTGCGTAACGTCAAACATCTGGGCAGTGACCGCTGTTTCCGGGAAAGTGCGCACCTATCCAGCACCGGCGATCTGGACATGTATGAAATTATGACAGCCATTTTTGAAACTTGCCCCGACACCTATGTGCGTCCGGATCACGGCCGCATGATCTGGGATGAGGTGGGCCGCCCGGGCTATGGCCTGTATGACCGTGCTCTGGGCGCTTGCTATCTGAATGGCCTGTGGGAGGCCATCGAGAAAACCCACCGGGGCTGAGTTTCCGGCCATGGCCCCGCCATAGCCGGAACTGCCCCCGCTCTGACCTTTGCCTCATTCTTTCTGTGGAAAAAAGGAGACTCTTATTATGCTGGAACTAAATGCAAAGAGCGTAAAAGAAAACGCAGCCCAGTGGCAATCCGCAGGTGTGGCCCTGCCTCGTTTCGACTGGGCCGAAATGGCTGCCCACACCGACGTCCATCCCGTGTGGGTGCATTTTGGCGCGGGCAACATCTTCCGTGGCTTTATCGCCCGTCTGCAGCAAGAACTGCTCAATCAAGGCTTGGCCAAAAGCGGCATCATCGCGGCCGATGCCTTTGATTATGACATCATCGACAAAATCTATCTTCCTCACGATCATATGACACTCAACGTCACGCTTAACCCAGATGGCACCACCAGCAGGGAGATCGTGGCCAGCATTGCCTGTGGCCTGCGCGCCAACAGCGCGGAGCCAGACCAGATGGCACAGTTGGAAACAATTTTTGTGAACCCCGGCTTGCAGATGGTAAGCTTTACCATTACCGAAAAAGGTTACGCGCTGC
>JAYFPV010000364.1:0-8829 GCA_034927465.1 Lawsonibacter sp. | reverse complement strand
CCCGCCCCCGTTTCTCTGGAAAGGAAGCTTGTCTGTCCGCCTGACACAGACAAAATGGCTGCATGACAATCTGGGTTGGCGCGTTGTCAGGCAGAGCATTCCTGTTTATCCCCCCTCAGCAGTTAAGTAAATTCTCTGTTTTTTAGATAATAGGAGGTTACAGATTATGTCGATTTTTGAAATAAATTTTATATTTTTGTCTCAATGCCCTTGACAGAAGGAGAAATTCGGGTTTAAATGAAAAGGAAAAATCTGGGGAGGTAGAACCGAAGGATGACCGCAATTACGTTGGGCAAAACAGGCATTGTCATCGAAAAAAATGGCTTCGGCTGTTTGCCAATCCAGCGCATCGAAAAACGGAATGCTGCATACCTGCTGCGCAAGGCGGCGGATGGGGGGATGACGTTCTTTGATTCTGCACGCAACTACTCAGACAGCGAAGAAAAGGTGGGGTATGCCTTTGAAGGAATGCGGGATCGTGTGATTCTGGCCACCAAGAGCCACGCAAAAACGGGTGCAGAGCTGAGACAGCACCTGGAAATCAGTCTACGCAATCTGCGCACCGATTGGATTGATCTCTACCAGTTGCATAACCCTGCCTTTTGTCCAAAACCGGGTGGGGAAGACGGGCTGTATGACGCTGCGCTGGAGGCACAGGCGCAGGGGAAAATTCGGTATATCTCCATCACCAACCACCGCCTGAAGGTGGCCCGTGAGGCCATTGATTCCGGCCTGTATGCCACGCTTCAATTTCCTTACAGTTATCTGGCCGGTCCCCATGAACAGGAGTTGGTTCGCAAGTGCCGACAGGCCAATATGGGATTTATCGCCATGAAGGGGATGGCCGGAGGGCTGATTCAAAACGGATTTGCCGCCGCAGCCTATATGGTTCAGCAGCCCACGGTGGTGCCAATCTGGGGTGTGCAGCACGAGTGGGAGCTGGACCAGTTTCTTGCCTGCGTTGTAAATCCGCCCGCGATGACGGAGGAATATCAGGCCATCATTGACCGTGACCGGAAGGAATTGGCCGGTGATTTTTGCCGTGGCTGCGGCTATTGTATGCCGTGCCCGGTGGGAATTGAGATCAACAACTGCGCCCGCATGTCTCTGATGCTGCGCCGTGTTACAGCGGCGGACTTGCTGACCCCGGAAAACCAGAAGAAGATGGAGCGGATTCAAGATTGCCTCCACTGCGGACGGTGTAAATCCAGGTGTCCCTATGGGCTGGATACACCAAGGCTGCTGGAAGAAAATAACACAGACTACCAGACTTTTTTAAAAAAGTAGCGGGCGCAGGATGGTCGAGGCAGGAACAGCGCGGAGCGGATCCATTGCTGCCCATGAAAGTTTAACTAATTTTTGTATCTATTACACAAAAAGGAGAAAACGAATGTGAAGCAGATTAAGAAATTCAAGGCATTGAAAGGGTTCAAGGGAGTGAAGAAAGCCGGGCAGCCGAAGCGGAAGAGCATCCGGAGAAGTTTAATTGCATTTACCATGTGCTGCGTTGTTTGCATCGTTCTGCTGCTTTCGACCAGTTCGGTTTATTTGAGCTCTTCTTCCACGCAGCAGTCTTTAACTAAAAGCCTCTCGAAAACGTCAGAATTGGCCTCGCAAAAAATTACACAGCAGATTGAGCAATATGCGACGATTGCGCAGGCGTCAGCGCTGTACGTGGACAGTGTTGATATTACGCAAGTCAGTATCACAAAATATTTAAGAGATGCATGCTCACAGTATGGAATCACATCCATTGACATCCTTACTTCAGATGGAATGTCCATTCTGAACGGAAAGCGATATGACGATGACAACGCGTTTCAGCAGGCAAAGAACGGATCTCCGTTTTTGTCGGACCCAATCATAGCAGGAGATTCTGCTTCGTTTGAATATGCGTATCCGATTAACAATCAGGTTGTGATCGTGAAATTTCCTTACTCCGCAATCGGAGATATTATTTCGAATGTGAAGATCGGCGATTCGGGCAACACATATATCTTAAATCGGGACGGCACTGTCGTTGTACATACCGATTTTTCTCTGGTGCAGAGTAAGGACAATAGTTTAGTCAATGTGAAAACCGACCCCGCATACAAAGAATTAGCCGCCATGGAGACGAAGATGGTCAATGGGGAAAGTAGCTTTGAGTTCTATCACTGGAACGGAGTGAAAAAATTCGGAGCCTATTCGCCCATCGAAGGAACCAATGGATGGTCGATTAATGTCACCGCCAAAGCGGCGGAATTTATGTCTGGTGTGACGATGTCCATTTTCATTTCCATTGGTTTGGGCCTTGCCTCAATTTTTATTGCAACCTTGGCGGTTCTTCGTATTGCAGGGAGCATAACGCGCCCAATTGAGCAGGTGGCAAAGGCGGTGGAACAATTGTCCGAGGGCGATTTGGACATCCACTTGGAAATGAAGCGCCGGGATGAAGTTGGCTTGATTGCGGAAAAGGTCGACCGCATGGCGCAAAAATTCAAAGAACTGATTTCTGATATTTCCTGCTTTCTGGATGCACTTTCGCGGGGTGACTTGACAGCAGAAAGCAATTGTGAGTATCCGGGCGATTTTCGTGATATACACAGCGCAATGGAGCAGATTACCAACCGACTAAACAGTACGATGGGGATCATCAGCGCCGCGGCAGATCAAGTGAACAGCAGCTCAGAGCAGATTTCCGGAGCCGCTCAGGGCCTTGCTTCCGGGACTGCAGAGCAGGCTGCGGCCATCGAACAGCTGAATGCTTCGGTAGAGAGCATTGCCAGGCAGGCGGAGAAGACGCTGGACGGCGTCAATCAGACCACGGAATTTGTGCGGCAGATCAGTGAAAAAATGGAAACCGGAAATGCTCGTATGCAAAGCCTGAATACCTCGATGAATGAGATAGGCACGGCGTCTGAGAAAATATCCTCCATTACAAAAGTGATTGAAGATATTGCATTCCAAACCAATATTCTTGCGTTGAATGCGGCAATTGAAGCCGCCCGCGCCGGAGAAGCCGGAAAGGGATTTGCCGTGGTTGCGGACGAAGTGCGTGATTTGGCGGCAAGATCGGCAGCGGCCGCAAAACAGACCTCTGACCTGATTCGGGACTCGGTCAATACCATTGCGAGTGGGCAGACGTTGTCCATTGAGACGTCCAAGACCATGCAGGAGACAACCGACCAGTCTGAGCGGATTGTACGTGCGGTTCAGGATATCCAGGCGGCGGCCAAAGAGCAGGCACAAGCCATTGAACAAATTACGCAGGGCCTGTCCCAGGTGTCTGCGGTGGTTCAGTCCAATGCGGCCACGGCAGAGGAGTCGTCGGCGTCCAGCGAAGAAATGGCGGCTCAAGCTGGCACGCTGCAGCAGGAAATCGAGCAGTTCCGGCTGCGTGGGGCACAACTACAGAGCGTTTGACCAGCCGTTCCGGGCAGGGATTGCCAACATGTAAAAAAGCGGTGCCGGAATTTCGTTCCGGCACCGCTTTTTTAAAATGGGAAGACGTGCAGAAATTGATTTTGTTCCGGGGTTCCGACTGGAACAGGGGGTTGACAACGGGAGGGGTTTTCTTTACAATCTTGAATGTACAACAGAATAGTTCTTGTGAGTGCCTTCCCAGGCGTTTGGCCCGGGAAGGAGAATAGAAAACCGGGTGAGATTCCCGGACGGTACCGCCGCTGTCAGCGCGTTATGCCGCACTCGTCGGCGAAAGCCGGTCATTGGGGAAACCTGAGAAGGCAGAGTGAGGCCGGGGCAATGCCCTAAGCGCGCGAAAGTCAGAAGACCTGCTCATGAGAAACTGTACCCGAGCCCCCGGAATAGGGGCGAAAGCGGTACAACCGGATTTGAACGCGGAAAAAGGCCGCGGCGGCTTGTTATGAGCTGCCGGGCTTTTGTTTTTTCCCTTGCCGTTCCTGGTCGGTTGGCCCGACTGTGTTGGCGGAAAACGCCGGGAAAGGAACATGTGTTTATGAGGAATGCGAAAACACGATCACTCAGCCTTCTGCTGGTACTGATTCTGGTCTTTGGAATGCTGCCGGGGACGGCCTGGGCAGGTGGCGAGAGTGGGGATGTCACGATTTCAGTTGCATTTGACTATCGTTCCGTTGCGACCGCTGAGGTTCTGAATGCGTATGATTTGGAAGTGCCCACGAACCAGACAGTCACGGTTCCAAGCGGAAGCAAGGTCTACGCAGTTTTGGAAGCAGCGCGGGGTGCGGGCGGATTTGGCATTACCTACGGCTCGGGCTGGGACGGGAGTGCAAATGGATACGTCAGTGCCATTGGAGACATCGGGGATATTCAAACGCTGTGTGCAGGGCTGGGCGTTTCCTACAACCAATTGTTTCAATATGCCGGCTGGGTCTATTCCGGGGACAACGTAGACGAAATGGGAATTCAAAGCGACACCGTTACCCAGGACGCAACCATTACCTTTTCCTATCAGGTTTACAGCGGGTCTGGAACGGGCGGGACATGGACCAATTTTGACGGTCCCTTTGTGCAGGCATATTACGGCTTGAAAGACAACCTGGAACAGGCCAAGAACCTGCAAGAGGCATCGTTCACAGGACCGGAGTGGACCGCGCTGCAAGCCGCCATCTCCAATGGAGACACGGCGGTGTCTGCCATAGAAAACGGCAACGGGGGCACTTACCTGACCAGCGGGTTGATGCTTGGCTACCTCGCAGAGAAAGGGTCTGCAATTTGGGGAGACGAGACCTCGACCACCGGGAAATTGGAGAAGGCAGGAAGAATCCTGGATCGCGCCGTGGACAGGGAAGTCTCGCCTGTCAGCATCCAGGTACCGGCGGGGGTAAAAATTCCCCTCAATTCTCTGTATTCCCTTGCCCCTAAGGTTTTGCCGGAGGACGCCTCTCAGCAGGTTACCTACCAGGTGCTTCTGGGCGGAGACGACTTTTCCATATCCGACTCCGGGGTAATCACCCCCCTGGCAACGGACAGTGCGTGCATCATTCGGGTGACTTCTGCCGAGGAACCGACGGTAGCGGCGACCTTCTTGTTTCAAATTGTGGCCAGCACGCCCATCAGCGCAGACGCAAGCGCGCTGCTTACCAACATTTCCAACGGCTATGTCAACAGCAGCGGCGATTGGGCCGTCATGGATATTGGGGCCTATGCACTGGTCTGTGCGGGTGGAGCGACCCTCAGCGACAGCGCGAAGCAGACTTATGTGAACCAGGCCATTTTGACGGCGGCCACAGACAATGAGGGAATTGCAAACTATGCCAAAGTGATTCTTGGGTTGTCCGCGATTGGCGTAGATCCCACAAACCTGACCCTGGTGAACGGCACGACCGTCAATGCGGTAGACCGGATGAAGGCTGCGTCATGGGACGCCAGCGACCCCTATTTTATTTACAGCGCGCCCTATGTACTGCTGGCTTACCAGCAGGGCGATTGGAACAGCGACAGCCAGGAACAGGCGCTGATTGAGTACATCCTTGGCCTGCAGAAAGAGGATGGCAGCTGGGATACCTCCTGGGGTTTCGACACTATGGGAATGGCCATGCAGGGGTTGGCGGCTTACTACAACGAGAATGCTCAGGTGAAGCAGGCGCTGGACAAAGCTGCGGATTATTTACGGGAACATGTACGCAACGATGGGATGTTTCCAAACAGCTACGATGAGGCGTTTTCGGCGGCTGAGGTTGCCCTTGGCCTTTGTGCCATGGGGGTTGATCCCGATGAGGTGAAAAACGCAGCCTCCGGAGCCAGCGTGTTGGACGGCATTTTGCTCAAAGCAAATGCGGGGAATACTGCATTTACCTTCAACGGCAGCGACAGCACCGGAACAACCGAGCGCTGCTTCCGCGCGTTGATTGCCATGAGCAAGCTGCAAGCCGGCGCGGACCAGTATAACGTATATGACTTTACCAGTGTTCCGAAAACCGGGGCAAGTATTTACTGGGATGGATGTCCCGTGTCCTTTACGGTGATTCCCAGCACTGCAGCGCTGACCGTCCAGATGGATTCCACGATCATCAGCGCGAAAACCGGTACCATGTACGACCTTCCCAGCGGTACCTATACTTACACAGTGGTCAAAGCCGGATATACCACAAAAACGGGCGTCGTTGACGTGTCTTCGGACGACGGCACAAATCATACCCTAAAGCAGATCCCGATCTCGCTGGTCTCCGCGCCGTCGAACGGAGGCGGCAGCGGCAGCAAAACGGTGGATGTCACGGTCAAAGTTATGGTTCCGCCAGAAAATACAAGTCAGGTCTATACCTATAAAAGCAACAAATCCTTATACAGCAATTTAATCAATGAAGTTTCCATGCCGCTTTCCCTGGAGTCGGGCAGTACGGCCCGGGATGTGTTGATTCAGTCGTTGGATGACCAAGGCCTGTCCTATGTAGAGAAATCGGATGGGTATTTTTCCACCATCGATGGATGGGAAGAACTTGCCCGCGGCTCCGCTTCCGGCTGGATGTACATGGTCAATGGTTCTGTGCCGGATGAGGCGGCAAATCAATACCAGGTGACTTCCAATTCAGTCGTCACATGGTTCTATACCGACAATTATGCAAAGGACCACGGGGCAGAGACCTGGAGCAGCGGAAGCAGTGCGATCAAAACATCCGACGCCAAGGTCACCAAAACCAAAAACGGTACTTATAGCGTTACCCTTCCCGCAAACAGCAGCGGGCCGGTCCTGGTGATTCTTCCGGATGCGAAGGCGGGTCAGGTGGCCGTGATTGTGCATGCGGATGGTACCCAGGAGGTAGTGCGAAAGTCCCTGATCCAGGACGGAAGTGCCTACCTGATGCTGGAAGCCGACGCCACGGTTAAGCTGGTGGACTATGTCAGCCGCTTCCGGGACGTGGACTCCGGAGCCTGGTATGCCTCGGCCGTGGACTTTGTTGCTAGCAGAGGACTGTTTTCCGGCGTGAGCGAGAGTACGTTTGCCCCGGAAGCAACGCTGAATCGCGGCACACTGGTTACTGTGCTATACGCCCTGGAGCAGCCTGGGACGCAGACGGTGGAGAAACTCTTCTCCGACGTGAACACGGATGCCTGGTACGCTCAGAGTACGGCCTGGGCTGTGGAGGCCGGAGTGGTCTCTGGCTATGAAAACGGTCAGTTCGGCCCCGAGGACCCCGTCACCCGCGAGCAGCTGGCATTGATGCTGTACCAATACGCAAACCGTCTGAATGCCGGCACCAGCGGCCGGAGCAGCCTAGCTCGGTTCCAGGACAGCAGCGATGTGTCCTCCTGGGCGGAGGAGGCCGTGTCCTGGGCGGTAGATGCAGGAATTTTAAACGGACGGACCGGCGGGACTCTCGACCCATCCGGTCCCGCCACCCGCGCCGAGATGGCGGCTATGCTTCACCAGTTTGTAGCCTTTATTCTGTAGGTCTTGCAGGTTCCGCCCCGCCGAAGCATTCGGCGGGGCGGATTTTTCTTGTCCAGCAAATAGAACCGGCTGTGCTGGCGATATTCATAAGAGTCAGAGACAAAAAAAGAAAACAAGCATGCAAAAGATTGCAAATTAAGATAAATAATGTGCAAATTATATACCATAATTCCATTGGGTGTAAATGTCGTATAGAGTGGAGGATATGGTATGCCGTCGAAAGAAATTAAGAATATTGGCCTGCGGGTTAGCCCGGAGGTTCACAAGAAGCTCCAGTATATCGCGAACTATGAGGGACGTACCATCAATGGGCAAGCCTATTATTTGATCTTAACCTGTATCCGCGAATTTGAAAAAGAGCACGGTCCCATTTTGGAGGGTGATTTGAAATGAGGCTGTGGGCCGGTGTGCTGGACTTGCTGTTCCCGCCCAAGTGTCCATTCTGTCAGAAAATTTTGGAAGATTCCAGATCCATCCTGTGTCCAGCCTGCAAAAGCAGTCTGCCTTGGCTGACCGGCCGGGCGGCGGAGCGGAAGGTGGACTTCTCAGACGGATGTTTTTCCCCGCTGGCCTATCGGGATAGGGTGCCGGAGGCTGTCCATCGGTATAAATTTTCTGGGGTTCAAGCCTACGGAATACCCTTTGGGGGACTGCTGGCCCGATGTATTCAGGAAAATTTGGACGAGCGGATTGACGCGTTGACTTGGGCGCCTCTCAGCCGGCACCGTCTGAGGGAGCGGGGCTTTGACCAGGCGGAGCTGCTGGCCCGGGCGGCCGGAAAAGAGCTGAATCGGCCGGTTTTTCCCACTTTGTGCAAGGAGAAGAATACTCAGCCTCAGTCGGAGTTAGAGGAATCCTCCGCCCGACGGGCCAACGCATTAGGGGCTTACGCTCTTCTGCCTGGAGCGGATGTGCGGGGAAAGCGGCTTCTTCTGGTGGATGATGTGGTCACATCCGGGGCGACGCTGAGTGAGTGCGCCCGGGTGCTTCGCCAATCCGGCGCAGAAAAGGTTTGGTGCGCCGCTGTGGCACAGGCCCGGACAAACGGATGAATGGCGAAAAATTAAGGAAAAAACGGTTGAAAACAAAGCATTTAGGGGCTATAATAAAATAACATGGAAAATAGTCGACCTGAAATCGGTTATACTAACGATCCAATCATTCTTTAATTATCATATAAGGTGGAACATAAACTATGAGTCTGTTCAGTAAGGATATCGGTATCGACTTGGGTACCGCTTCTGTTTTGGTGTATATCAAGGGTAAGGGCGTAGTCCTGCGGGAGCCTTCCGTGGTGGCGATGGATAAAAACAACGGAAAGCTGCTGAAGGTGGGCACCGAGGCCGAGGCAATGCTTGGCCGTACTCCCGGGAATATTGTGGCGATGCGCCCTCTGCGGGACGGTGTCATTTCCGACTATGACATGACCGAACGTATGCTCAAGGAATTTATCAAAA
>JAYFPV010000321.1:0-8313 GCA_034927465.1 Lawsonibacter sp. | reverse complement strand
ATTACTGGCATAAAACGCAGGAGCGGACGGCTTCCGCCGCCCGCTCCTGCGTGATAACGGCAGGTCACAAAATGCACCTATGAACGCTATCAGAAGGGTTTTGGGGGTTCTACTTTGGTGCGGCTGACGGGAGTCGAACCCGTACGCCCATAGGACACAAGCACCTCAAGCTTGCCAGTCTACCAATTCCAGCACAGCCGCAAAGCGCGGTTTGGAACAAACCGCTAGATTATTATACTTTCCCTACCACGTTTTGTCAACGGAATTTTTCCCGCTCTCACCGGCTCTTTCGTGCTTCCGTCAATCGTGGGCCGCTTGCTGGGCAGCAATAGCTTCCCGTTCCTTCAACAGCTCTTCATGCAGCTGTTTTGTATCCCATTCCCTGTTGGTATCCGTCAACACCGCTTTCAATGGAATTGGAGGCAACTTAGCCACACGGATGACCTCTAATACCTGATGAAGCAACGCGTCTCCCAACCCGCAAAACACCAGCATCGGTTCCGCAATGGCCTCTTCCGCTATTGCGGTGCCTTCCCCGTTCCCTTCCGCGAGTTCAATTAGCGGCAAATGATAGCGATCCGGTCCCACCGGGCGCATCCGAAGCCGAAGCATGGCAAAAATTTGACGCAGTTTAGAAAACTCGGGACCTGAGCAATTATACATCAATATCGTGCCTGATTTCATATGTTCTCTCCTTTCAAACGAAAACAGGTGGCCGCATGGGCAGCCTGTCCCATCTTGCTCTCGTTCCTTACACCTGGGCCAGCGCCTGATCCAGATCGGCAATCAGGTCTGCGGCATCCTCAATACCACAAGATAAACGAACCAGATCCGGGGTAATCCCGGCCGCGGCCAGCTCTTCGTCATTCATCTGGCGGTGCGTTGCGGAGGCGGGATGCAGGCAACAGGTGCGGGCATCGGCCACGTGAGTCTCGATGGCAGCCAGCTTCAGGTGCTTCATAAACAGCTCCGCCGTATTACGGCCACCTTTGACGCCAAAAGAGACCACGCCGCAGCTACCTTTTGGCATGTATTTCTGTGTCAGTTCATAATACTTGTCCCCCTCCAGCCCGGGATAGGCCACCCATTCGACCTTGGGGTGATCCTTCAAGAATTTCGCCACAGCCATCCCGTTTTCACAGTGGCGGGCCATCCGGACGTGGAGACTCTCCAATCCAAGGTTCAGCAAAAACGCGTTTTGGGGGGATTGGATCGAGCCGAAATCCCGCATCAGCTGAGCGGTCGCCTTTGTGATATAGGCGCCGGCCTGTCCAAATTTTGCAGCATAAGTAATTCCGTGATAGCTGTCGTCCGGCGTACACAGACCCGGGAACTTGTCCGCATGCGCCATCCAGTCAAATTTTCCGCTGTCTACAATACAGCCGCCCACAGCGGCGCCGTGGCCGTCCATATACTTTGTGGTGGAATGGGTCACAATGTCACATCCCCACTCGAAGGGGCGACAATTTACTGGGGTCGCAAAGGTGTTGTCCACGATCAGCGGTACACCATGGGCGTGGGCGGCTTTGGCGAACCGCTCGATGTCCAGCACCGTCAGCGCCGGGTTTGCAATGGTCTCTCCAAATACAGCCTTTGTGTTCGGACGGAACGCAGCCTCCATCTCTTCGTCGGAGCAATCCGGCTCCACAAAGGTAAACTCAATGCCCATCTTTTTCATGGTAACGGCAAAGAGATTATAGGTACCGCCATAGATGGTCGAGGCAGACACCACATGGTCACCGCAATTGGCAATGTTGAAAATCGCGTAAAAGTTGGCGGCCTGTCCGGATGAGGTCAGCATAGCAGCCGTGCCACCCTCCATGTCGCAGATTTTGGCCGCCACCATATCGTTTGTCGGGTTCTGAAGACGGGTATAGAAATAGCCGCTGGTCTCCAGATCAAACAGCTTGCCCATATCCTCACTGGTCGCGTATTTAAAGGTCGTGGATTGGATGATGGGGATTTGCCGCGGTTCACCATTGCCGGGTGTATAGCCGCTTTGAACACATTTTGTGTTGATTAAATAGTCGCTCACGAAACTTCCTTCTTTCCGCATCGTTTCAAGCGGGCAAGCCCGCGTTTTCACACTGGAAACAGAAACATGATAGTTAAGATTACCGTTTTGGTCGTACTTTGTCAAGACATAGAAATCGGCCCCGGAATGCCCCGCACCGCCCGCTCACCCTAACGCCGCATCGGACAGCATCGCCTCATTCGGCTGCAGAATCGGATGGCTGCGATAATTGGACGCGTACCCATCGGAACTGATTTCCACCGACTTCACGCCATCCAACTGAGAAAGGGTCAGTACAATACAGTAGTCGGCCAGAGTCAACGAAATATCTGCCAGACCGCCGTACTGTTCCGACAGCCGAACACGGAGGTTTCCTTCCTGCGCGGAATCCCATTCCCAGCTTTGAAGGCTCACTCCTTTTGGAAATGGAGAAATCAGCCCGTCCTGAGTTGGGCCACTCAACAGCGCATCAATCAAATCACCGGGGCTCGGGCTGCCCGTTCCACGATAAGGTTCTGTGGCCAGAGCCGATCCGTGTCCATCTTTGTTGTCTGCGGCAAAGTAAAGAACGAGCAGCTTTGACGAATCAGGCTTTGTCCTTCCGCAGGAAGCGCACAGAAGGGCCAGTACCAGACCCAGCAAAATCAGGCGTTTGCTTTTCATTGTCTCTCTTCCACCTCCCCGCGGTCCTGAGGAAAGCCCACCGTAAAAATGCTTCCCTCCGGATTCCGGGTCCGGGCCGTTACCCAGCCGCCATGGCGGCGCACCGTGTCCCGGACAATGGACAGCCCCAGTCCGGTTCCGCCTGCTGCCCGGGAGCGGGCCTTATCCACCCGGTAGAAACGGTTGAATATCTTGGGCAGGTCATCCTCTGGAATCCCCACGCCGGTATCCGCCACCTCCAGGAGCACCTGATCTCCGTCTTTGTAAACCGAGACATAGACATATCCATCTGGGAAGTTATACTTAATGGCATTTTCAATCAAATTAAAACAGATTTGATAGAAATCATCTTCCGTGCAACGGATCATACAGCCTGGTTTTAAATCAGTCAGCATCGTGACCCCTGCCGCATCCGCCACAGGCATCAGCATCCCTACCGCCCGCTCCAGAACCGCAGCCGCATCCACCAGCATGGTCCTGCCCGCCGGCAGACTATCCAGCCGAGTCAGCGCCAAGAGATGCTCGGTGATGCGAGTCAGGCGGTCGGACTCGTCTCCGATATCGGTCACAAAATCCCGCACCGTCTCCTCGTCCATTTGTTCATTCTGAAGAATGGAGTCCGCCAGCAGACGGATGGAGGCCAATGGTGTTTTCAGCTCATGGCTGGCGTCGGAGACAAAGCGGCGGCGCACCTCCTCGGTCGTCTGAAGTCGGTCCGTTAGTTGGTTGAATTCTTCCGCCAGCTGGGCCAGTTCATCCCGCCCCACAGGCTGAAGCCGATGGCCATATTCCCCTTCTCCCACAATCCGAATGGCGCGCAGGAGCGCCGCGATGCGGGCAGTGAGCATTTTTGAGAAAAAAGTGCTCATGACCAGAGTAACGGCGGCAATGACGATGGAAATGTTGCGCAAATTCTGCTGAAGGTTGAGAAGCAAAGCGCCCTGAGCTTGATCCACTTCCAAAATATAGACGGCCCCGATGATCACCCCACGATAGATGATGGGTGAGGCAGCCGTGGAGGTAAATACCTTGTCCGAATATTGGGAGTAGAAAACATCTTTTCCACGCAGAGCCGTCACCACCTCCTGATACAGAGCATAGCGGTATTCCGGCTCTTTCGGCTTCTCCTCCTTCGGCTGTTCCCCGTCGCCCAAGCCGTCCTTGAGGCTGTCATACAAAATCAGACCGGCGGGATCGGTGACTAGGATCCGGCTCAGCCCCATGTTGTCCAGCATGTTTATCACCCGGACAACCTGGTCGGAAGAAAGTGATTCCAGTTCCATCAGCGTAGAGGAGATCACTGCGGTTTTACTTTTGAGCGAGTCGCGTTTGGACGTAAATAGAAGTTCCTGGGATGCCATCACCGGGTAGGTATTCATTAATATCAACACCACCGCAAAGATAACCAGATAGCTTATGGCATACTTTACTTGAAGGGATGCAAAAAATGGGACCGGCTTTTTCTCCGTTCGCCGCTCATTCGGTTCCATAGATTGTCCCCCTTCCTGACCAACCCGGTCTCCGGCAGAACGAGGCCGAACGTTTGACTTCTGCGGCGGCCTCGCCGTCTCACGCCGCCAGATCTTTTTCCACATCAAAGGTTACCCGTTTTTCTCTTCGCCGCGGTTAGACAAATAATAGCCAACGCCCCACTTGGTCCGGATATACTCCGGATTCGCGGGGTCCAACTCCAGTTTCTCCCTTAAGCGGCGAACGTGGACATCTACCGTTCGGTAGTCCCCGATATACTCATAGCCCCATACCACGTTAAGCAGATTTTCCCGGCTGTACACCCGCCCCGGGTTGCGCATGAGCAGCTCCATCAGGTCAAACTCCTTTGCAGTCAGCTCCACGCTTCTTTCGTTTTTCCAGGCCGCCCGCTCCCCGGGGTCCAGCTTGATGTGGCCCACCGTCAACACGCCCCCGGACTGCTTTTGCTCGGTGGCCCCCGAACGGCGCAGCAGCGCCCGAACCCGCGCTTTCAGCTCCAAAATGTTGAAGGGCTTTGTAATATAGTCGTCCGCCCCGCATTCAAACCCCATAATCTTATCGGCGTCTTCTCCTTTTGCAGTGAGCATAATAACAGGCACATTGGAAAATTCCCGAACACGCATGCACGCCTGAAGTCCGTCGATTTTTGGCATCATCAGATCCAGGATAATCAGATCAAAGCCGCCGTCCCGAGCCAGCTCCACCGCCTGCTCTCCATCATAGCCAACCTCAACCTGATACCCCTCGTGCTCCAGGTTAAATTTGATTCCTTTGACCAGCACCTGCTCATCGTCCACCACTAAAATTTTCGCCATACATTTCCAACTCCTCGTTCTCTTCTCAAACAAGCACAGCCGCATTCCAACATTCCAAAACCTTGGGCAAAATGATTTGGATTCCCGGATAGGGAAGCTTCCGTCTTCTCGCTAGCCCACTGTGGCATATTCTTCCATACCCGCCAAAATTCCTGCTCCGATTCCGGAAACCTGTGTGACGTCTTCTACGGTACGAAATGGCCCATGCTCCTCTCGGTATTCCACAATCGCCTGGGCCCGCTTCTCCCCAATGCCGGGCAGCCGCTGAAGGTCGTAGACGTCGGCGGCATTTAAATTAATAACTTCTCCCTCTGTCAGGCTATCCGGACTTTTGTTTTCCTCTGGCTGCTCTGACTGGGATGAAATGGGACGTTCCTTGGAACTCTGTTCCGTGGTTACTTCATAAGGGGTCCCGGTGTTCTGCCTGGCAAAGAACCAGCCTCCGGTCACCAGCAGAAAAACAGCGGTCATTGCCAACACCATTTTTTCATACCTGGATATTCCAGCCATCTTTCTCTCCTCCTGCTCTTGCAGACCGGCCCGCCCTTTGTTATAATCATACTATGGTCTGTCCATTTCCTGCTGCCCATGCTCACTGGAACTGGCTTGACATACACCCGCCAGTATACCATGAGTTCAAAGCGAATGGTATACTATGCCATGTTTTGCGGTTCCGGCGCAGCCGGGAGTAAAACGGCTCAAATCAAAGTGTAATGGCCGCTTTGCGGCTATTATAACATACATATGGAGATTTTCCTATGAAAAAAAATCGTTTTTTCTCTCTGTTCCTCTTGGTTCCCATGCTTCTGTCTCTGCTGTCTCTTCCAGCTGCCGCCTTGGAAGAACCGGAGCTTCAATGCTCCAACGCAGTACTGGTGGACGCCAACTATGGTGAAGTGCTCTATCAGAAAAATGCGTATGACAAAGCCTATCCCGCCAGCATTACAAAAGTGATGACCGCTCTTTTGGTGATGGACGCCATTGAGGGGGGAAAGCTGACTTCCGATACTATGGTGACCGCCAACCCGTCCGCCTTCGAAGGCCTGTCCATTTATGGCTCCACCGCCAACATCACTGCCGGAGAGACGATGTCGGTAGAAAACCTTCTCTACTGTCTCCTGCTCCCCTCCGCCAACGAGGCGGCAAATATTCTGGCAGAGGCAGTGGATGGGGATGTGGCCACGTTTGTGGCCCACATGAATCAAAAGGCATCGGAACTTGGCTGCACCGGCACTCATTTTGCCAATCCAAACGGTCTCCATGACGAAAACCACTATACCACCGCCTATGACATTTCCCTCTTTATGACCGCGGCGTTAAAGTATGATCTGTTTCGGCAAATCATCTCCACCCCAAGCCACACGGTTCCTGCTACCAACCTTTCCGGCGAGCGGTTTTTCTACAACACCGACGCCTTGATCTCCAATCTATACTATGCCGGATACGTCTATGATAAGTGCATCGGCGGCAAAACGGGAACCACGAATGAGGCCGGCCGCTGTCTGGCAGCAGCGGCAGAAAGCGGAGACACGCTGCTGGTTTCGGTCGTTCTGGGATCTGGGGTTGTTTCCCTTCCGGACGGCACGCAAAAGCAGGGACAGTTTACGGAAAGTTCTAAGCTGCTCAAGTGGGGCTTTGATAACTTTGAGCGAGTCACCATTACCAGAGGCAACGAGCCGGTGGACAAGGTGGCAGTCACGCTATCCCGCCAAGCCGATGAAGTCATGGTAAAGCCGCAGGGCTCCATCGTTCGGACTCTGCCCAAGAACCTGGACCCGAGTCTGATTGAAACACAGATCTCGCTCTTCTCCCCGGCGGTTGAGGCCCCGGTGAAGGAGGGGCAGGTACTGGGAACGATGACCTTGTCTTACGAAGGAGACGTTTACGGTACGCTTGATTTAGTTGCCGTTAATTCTGTGGAACGCTCAGAGCTGCTGTACAAAAAGGCCCAGTTTCTTTCGTTTTTCCAACACTCGGGTGTCCAAATTGCTCTGGCTCTTCTTGCCCTTGCAGCTGCGTTCATTGCGCTAAAGCTGCTGGTCTTCCGCAAACGGCGGTATTCCCACACCAGATCAAAAACCAGAGGCCGGGGCCATTACCGAGGCACGCGGAGATGATCGCGGTGCTTTGAAGGCTAACCCATCCATTGCTTATTTCGACAAACGCAAAAAAGAGATTGCCAGGGTATCACCTGGCAATCTCTTTTTTGCGTTTGTCTGTCTGCCGCATTAAGCCACAGCAACCTTTTTGGTGCGCGCGCTCTGAATCGCGAAAACAAGCACGAATAACCCAATTCCCACAACATCCGTCACAGTGCCCGCGTCCACCAGAAGCAGGCCGCTGATGACGAGGAGGGGGCGTTCCCATAGCTTACAGGTCGTTCGGAAGTATCCGGTAAAGCCCGTTGCAATGCCCATCATGCCAATCACTGCGGTGCCAATGGCTTTCAACACCAACAGCACAAAGATCCAAGTTGGGTCGTTATGGACGTTGATTAAAACCAAAACCGGATTCATCACGAACATATATGGCACCAGGTAGGCCGCAATTCCAAGGCGTGTCGCGTTTACTCCCGTCTTCATTGGATCAGAACCGGCGATGCCGGAGCCAGCGAAAGCAGCCAACGCAACCGGAGGCGTGATGTCAGCCACAATGCCGAAATAGAACACGAACAGATGCGCTGCAAGAGCAGGCACACCCAAGGCAACCAATGCGGGCGCTGAAATGGTAGCTTGAATGATATAGTTTGCGGTGGTTGGAACCCCCATGCCAAGCACGATGGAGCATAGCATCGTCATGATCATCGTAAGGTACAGACTACCGCCCGCCAGCGCCACAATTCCGTTGGCCATCTTGAGACCTAGGCCAGTCATGGTAACCACACCCACAATGATGCCGGCACAGCCACAGGTAACGGCCACAGAAATCGCACTGCGAGCGCTTTGCTCCAGTCCGACGATAAACATTTTTGCGAATTGAATGATGTCAAACTTATGGGTCTGCCGAATGATTTCAACAATCCATACCGCCAGGCAGGAAAAAATGCCCCAGATCGCGGCGGTCATAGCGGAACGGCCCCGAACCAATAGAACTACTATGACCACGATGGGAAGGATCATATACCAGCCCCGCTTCAGTAAATCTCTTACCACAGGGCGCTGATCTTTGGGGATGCCAAGCAAGCCATGTTTTAACGCCTCAAAATGGACGTTGGTAAAGATTCCGGTGAAATAGAGCAATGCCGGCACACAGGCCGCCAACGCAATCGTTCCGTAAGAACAGCCGATATATTCGGTCATAATGAAGGCGGCGGCGCCCATAATCGGCGGC
>JAYFPV010000173.1:0-2180 GCA_034927465.1 Lawsonibacter sp. | reverse complement strand
GTATGAGACCTTTACCAACCTGGATAAGGCCCTGGCCTACATCCGGGAGCAAGGCGCTCCCATTGTTGTGAAAGCTGACGGCCTGGCCCTTGGCAAGGGCGTGGTAGTGGCCGCCACCGTAGAAGAAGCGGAGCAGGCCGTCCGGGAAATGATGGAGGACAAAAAGTTCGGTGACAGCGGCTCCACCGTGGTCATCGAAGAGTGCATGGTGGGCCCCGAAGTGACGGTGCTTGCCTTCTGCGACGGGGAGCATCTCGTCCCCATGCTGTCCAGTCAGGACCACAAGCGAGCCTACGACGGCAACCAAGGCCCCAACACCGGCGGTATGGGCGCTTTCTGTCCCTCTCCCAAGTACACCCCGGAGCTTGCCCAGCGGTGCAGAGAGGAGATTTTTTTGCCCACCGTTGCTGCGTTGAACGCGGAGGGCCGCCCGTTTCAGGGGGTCATCTATTTCGGCCTGATGCTCACCCAAGACGGCCCAAAGGTGGTGGAGTACAACGCCCGCTTCGGTGATCCGGAAACCCAGCCCATCCTATCCATGCTGGACACCGACCTGCTGGACATTTTCCAGGCCTGTGTCAACGGCACGCTGGATCAGGTGGACATCAAATGGAAGCAAGGCGCCGCCTGCTGCATTGTTCTGGCCTCGGGCGGCTACCCCGTTGCCTATCAAAGCGGCTATCCCATCTCCGGTCTGGATGAGGCCGGCAAGTCCGCTGTCATCTTCCACGCCGGCACCAAACAGGCAGAAGATGGCACGGTAGTCACCGCCGGAGGGCGAGTGCTGGGCGTCACCACCACGGGCGCCACGCTGGAGGAGGCCATTGCCGGCGCCTATGCCGCCTGTGCGCCAATTTCCTTCCGGGATATGCACTTTCGAACCGACATCGGCAAGGTATGAGCACGCTGCCGTTACAGGGCGTCGTTTTCGACGTGGATGGCGTCCTGTTTGATACGGAACGTCTCAGCCGAAGCGTCTGGGAGGAGGTCAGCCGAGAGTTTGACTGTCCCCAGGTGACGGAACATTTTTTGGAATTTATTGGCCGTTCCAGACGCGACGACAAGGCCCACATTCTCCAGCTTTTTGGCACTGAATTTCCCGTCGAGGTTTTTTTCAAAACCTGCTCCCAGCGCACCCAGGCACGCATCGAAGCGGAGGGTGTGCCCCTAAAGCCAGGAGTCTTTGAAATTTTAACTTTTTTGACGCAGCGCCGTCTCCCCATCGCTTTAGCTACCTCCACTTATCTGGAGCGCACCAATCGGCGGCTGGAGCTCACCGGCCTTGCCCCCTTTTTCCAGACTGTGGTCACCGGAGACCAGGTAAAGCGCGGCAAGCCGGATCCGGAAATTTATCAGACCGCCTGTGGGCGGCTTGGTATTGATCCGGCCCGTACCCTGGCGGTGGAGGATTCACTCAACGGCATCCGCTCCGCCCATGGAGCGGGGATGCAGGTGGTGATGATCCCCGACCTGATCCCCCCGACCCCCGAACTGGATCAGCTACTGTTCCGGCGCTTTGATTCCCTGCTGGAGCTGAGGGATTTTCTGGCGGAAACCCTATAATTTCATCAGAACACCCGTTCTTCCAGGCCTTTCCAACGAAAAAAACAGGGACGGACAAAATCGTCCGTCCCTGTTTTTTCAGCTTGTCAAAAAGTCTCGCAGAGTTTGCGTCAGGCATGGCACGGAAAAAATTTAATCGTTTTCTCCGGCGACCTGTGCGTCAGAGAAAACACATTTCGGCTTGTAAGTGTACTCGAAAAAACCCCAGGGCGGACAATTCTGTCCGTCCTGGGGTTTTGTTTTGTCCGAATCTGCCGAAGAGGATTAATCCTCGTACATCTTCTGCAGACGGATCAGCTTTTCGTAGCGCTTCTTGGCGGTCTCCTCATTCAGTGCAAACAATTCCTTCGCACGCTCGGGGAAGGAGCGGGTCAGAGAGGAGTAACGGGCCTCGTTCATCAGGAACTCCTGATAGCCGCCGGCGGGCGCCTTGGAGTCCAGGGTGAAGGGGTTCTTTCCCTCGCTCTTGGCGGCGGGGTTGAACCGGAACAGGTTCCAGTAGCCGCACTCCACGGCCTTCTTCATCTCGGACTGGCAGTTGGCCATGCCGCCCTTAATGGAGTGCATCTCGCAGGGGGAGTAGGCGATGATCAGAGAGGGGCCATGATAGGCCTCGG
>JAYFPV010000402.1:0-3707 GCA_034927465.1 Lawsonibacter sp. | reverse complement strand
AGAAGAGACGCCCATGCTCTTCAGGTCCTTGACCATAGCCACATTCTTCTCCAGCGTATGGACGGGGCTGGTGGTAAAGCAAATGGTACCCGAAGCGTGCGCACCCTGCTTCACCGTTTCGTCAATGGCGACTTCCAGGTTGCGCACATCGTTCAGCGCGTCAAAAATACGGATAATATCGATCCCGTTCTTCACGGAGTATTCTACAAATTTGCGGACCACGTCGTCGGGGTAATGCTTATAGCCCAGAATATTCTGGCCCCGCAACAGCATTTGCAGCTTCGTGTTGGGCATCTTGGCCCGAATCTTGCGCAGACGCTCCCAAGGATCTTCCTGAAGATAGCGCAGGCACACATCGAAGGTAGCGCCGCCCCAGACCTCGGCAGAATAATAACCGGCCTTGTCCATGGTCTCCAGGATAGGTTCGAACTTGCTGTAAGGCAGCCGGGTAGCGATCAGCGACTGGTTGGCGTCACGCACCACTGTCTCCGTGAAGTTAACTTTTCTCATGTCAATCGACCTCCGTGTTACTAAAATGGAGCATGTTTAAAAGCAGGGGTTTGCCTTATGGGCAGCGGCAAACAGGCATACTGCCGCAAAGTCACTTGCTACTATTCTAGTATAAGTTTCTCCATAAAGCAAGTCCCCGGCCGGAATAATTGATGCTTTTTTTCTGCGCGATCTTGCCCGTCCTTCTCTTCCCCTCAGGGAAAAATCTTCTTTCTTTCCTGCACCAAGGCATAAAAACACCGCAGCAGGTTCCATTACAAAACCGCTGCGGCGCTTATCCGTTTTTCCCGGATGAAGGCCGGGCTCCCTTTTGCATTAACGTTCGCTGCATGCCTCATCCTCGCGAATATGGGTGCCCTCGTAGTCAAAAATCAGATCGTCGATGTCGACATCCGCCCGGACCCGAGCCCAAATATTATTCACTTCGCGCTTAATCATTGTCATACTATTCTCTCCTTTCAAAACAAAACTGGGTATAAAAATACCATCGTCCGCACTGCAAACGATGGAGAAAATGATGCTGTTTGGAATTCGTCGGCCAATCAGGCCCCTCGTTCTCGCACAGTCTGCTCCAATCGCTTGCAGTTTATAGAGTCCTCTTGGGTTACATAACGTTTCACTAGCATCCTGTGCCACCTCTTTCCCCAATTGTTTGCTCCCGTTATGGAAGCAAGCTCTTTTGCTTACTGTATCAGTATATACTTTTCTTCTACTTCTGTCAAGTATTATTTTTAGTAAAATGCAGGAATCTTCTTTTCCCTTTGCAAAAAAGAAGGGCGGCGCGGAGGGTGAGCCACTCCGAACCGCCCGGTTTCCTCTGTTGCAAGAAATCTTACTGGCTGGACAATTTCGTGTAAGCATGGCTGATTTTGTTTTCCGGTGCCTGCTCCACCTGATACCAACCCTTGTTTTGGGCCATTTTAAACAGATCGGTCTGTGTCATGTGGATCTGGTTGAAAATACCAAGAAAGTCGTCCCGCAGCGATAGATTGACACATTCGGATGCGTAGGTGTCATAGTTGGACGACATTTTTTTCTCGCTGCATAGAAAATCGGTGATTCGTTCCTGATCGTTCATTTGTAGTCCTCCCTCTTTAGTGCAGGTGATTGAGCAGCGTCTGGTAGTTCTGCATGTGTTGGTCGGCACAGTACTGGTACTTGCCTTTCAGCTCCTGGTCCTGACTTTCCTGCACGGCAGCCAAATACTTACAGTGGAGTACCTTTTCAAAATTCAGCTGGTCGGACAGGGCATTCAGCTCTTTACTGGTCAAATTGGGCATAATCGTTCCTCCTTTGTCTTGGGGTAATCCCCAAACTGGTAGCTAGTCTTTCCCCTTATGTTCTTTATTATGCGGAATTTTTGGGCGGCCCTTTTCGTCAAAACTCCAAACCAGATGGGGACGTCCCTCCAATGACTCCATGCGCGCCAGACAGAACAGCGCTTCCAGCGCCACAGGGCTGTCAGTGCGGAAGGGGGCGGCAAGCCAAAAGCCGTCTCTTCCCCTACGGCACAGCATAGAGCCCTTCAGCTGGCGGCGCAAAATCGGGTCGTTGGTGAGCTGCTCAGGGTGCTGCTCACAGTACCAGCGCTCCGCGCTGGAAAAGGGAAACGCCAAAATTGTTTCCGCCCCTGTCAAGGGCCAGCAGCCGGCCCGTTCCAGCTCTCCCAAAGACAGGGTCCGTTTTAGTCTCAGTCCTGCTCCTTCCGGTGCCATGGTGCCCAGGAGCAGACGCCCCCCCTTCTGTCCGGTCAGCCATACCTTATATAAACCGCGCCCATCCTCCGGCCGCGACGCTTCCAGATGGATGCGTGGCCCCTCCTGACGAAGGACCAGCGTCCCGCCGCCCCGCATGTCCAGTCTCTGCTCCACTTCGCCCCGCCTCCTTTCTGTTACCAGTGTATGCGCATGCGGCCTGAAATTCCCCTTGACAAATCTTCTCTCTTCCGCTACAATGATCAGCAAGCAAAAGCAATGAAGGGAAGAAAGACAAGGTTGTGCCCGCTCAGAGAGCCGGTGGTTGGTGCGAACCGGTGTGTGGCTCCCTTGTGTATACTGGTCCCCGAGCTGTCTGTCCGAACCAACACAAGTAGGACAGAACGTCTGGTCCCGTTACCGACCGCAGCCTTGTTGGAGGCTTAGAGGGCTGTCCGGGCAACCGGCGGCTGAACCAGGGTGGTACCGCGTGATTGTTTCACGCCCCTGACTTTCACGAGTCAGGGGCGTTTTTTGTCCCCTGATTGCACCAGGCCCGCCGCCAACCACGGCGGAGCAAGTTTCAAGGAGAACTGTGACCATGAATCCAGGCTACAAAAAGTACATTCCGTTTCAACCTCAAAAAATTGTGGGCCGCACCTGGCCCGACAAGGTGATTGCAAAGGCTCCCATGTGGTGCTCGGTGGACCTGCGGGACGGCAATCAGGCATTGGTGGACCCCATGAATCTTCCCGAAAAGCTAGAATATTTCCACACATTGGTGGACATCGGCATCAAAGAAATTGAAATTGGTTTTCCCTCCGCCAGTGAGACGGAATATGAGATCTGCCGGGAACTGATTGAAGGCGGACATATCCCTGACGACGTGACCATCCAGGTATTGGTTCAGGCTCGGGAACACCTGATCAAAAAGACCTTTGAGGCCATTAAGGGGGCCAAAAATGTCATTCTCCACTTCTATAATTCCACCTCCACTCTCCAGCGCAAAGTAGTATTTCACATGGACACCCACGGCATCACCAAGATTGCCACCGATGCCGCCGACCTGATTTACGAAATGTCCCGGCCCCTGATTGACGCGGGAATGAATCTTCGTTTTGAATACTCCCCCGAGTCCTTTATGGGCACCGAGATGGACTACGCGGTGGACATCTGCCAGGCGGTGCTGGACCACCTCCACGCCACACCGGACAACAAGGTCATTCTGAACCTGCCCACCACCGTAGAAAACTGCATGCCCAACCAGTTTGCCGATCTGCTGGAGTATTTTTGCAAAAAAATACCCGACCGCAGCAGCGCCATCATTTCCCTCCATCCCCCCAACGACCGGGGCTGCGGCGTGGCCACCGCCGAAATGGGTCTGCTGGCCGGCGCCGACCGGGTGGAGGCAACTCTCTTCGGCAATGGTGAGCGCACCGGCAACGTGGACATCGTCACCCTGGCCATGAACATGTACACCCAGGGCATCAATCCCAATCTGGA
>JAYFPV010000507.1:0-2509 GCA_034927465.1 Lawsonibacter sp. | reverse complement strand
GCCGAGAACGGCGGGATGCTGAAGGTGCGGTATAAGCGCCCACGGGAACACACGGTAAAGGTTCTTCTTCTCATAGATTCGGGGGGGTCGATGGACTAGTACAGCACGTTGTGCTCCGCGCTGTTCCAGGCGGTGAGCAAGTCGTGTCACTTTAAGGATTTAAAGGTCTTCTATTT
Source organism: Lawsonibacter sp. (assembly GCA_034927465.1). Taxonomy (GTDB): domain Bacteria; phylum Bacillota; class Clostridia; order Oscillospirales; family Oscillospiraceae; genus Lawsonibacter. The sequence goes on along the minus strand of JAYFPV010000507.1, from coordinate 2,333 downwards.
TCATAACTGTGTCTATACAAAACTGTACACGGATCCTGTGATTGACCCCAGAAAGTCGATCCCCACCGACTGGGTACTGTCCAATCTCTCCAGCGACTGGAAGGTCATCTTTGTGGGGGATGCCCAGATGTCTCCTCACGAGCTGACAGGCAGGTTCTATGGACAAAGCAAGCAGGAAAACGTCCCCCAGTGCGGCATGGATTGGCTGAACCTTCTTCGCCAGCAATATGTCCACGCCATTTGGCTCAACCCGGACGAGTGTCCCACGTGGGGAGACGAGTGGGCTGAGACCTATGACGCCATCGCCCGGCTTTTTCCCATGTTCCCGCTCACCGTGGAGGGCCTGAAGGAGGGCATGAAAAAGCTGCTGGCCAGATGACCGGCTCTTTTATCGCCGTACTCTAACTATAACGCACGCCGAGCAAACGGCGTCATCTATGTGCATATTAAATTCTGAAGAAAAAAATTGGAATTTTTGTGTACTTCCAATATAATTAAGGGTGAAAATTAATTTAAGTTGGCATGCGCTTGCTATCCTGTTGCTCAAAAATGAATAGATGGCGTGTGGAGAGTCGCAATCAGGCATGCCCCGGAAGGGGATGCTCTGGTTGCGCTTTTTTATTGGATTTCATCTGTTATTCCAATCTTAGGAGGGAAGTTCATAATAATAAGCTAAGTCACAAGATAAAAGGAGCACCGAACATGAAAAAGCTGATCAAAAGGTTGTTCGTTTTGCAACTTGCAAAAAATGTCGGCCAACAGCACGCCGGAAACAGCATCCGTTCTGCGCGGAAAAAATACTCAGTTCCGCACGAAGGTGCAATGGACAAAAAAGCATAAAAAAGAAAGTTCTGAAACTGTTGCAGTTTCAGAACTTTGTTGGTTCGAGCGTAATGATAGGTTCTGGCGAAATCCAGAAATATCAATGGTTTGTAGGCCGTCAGCAAGAGGTTTTTAAGATAATTAATCTCGGAGCTTTACTAGGTAGCACCGGGGCTTTAGTGGCGCCTTTTACGTTCCCGCTGGAGCAGATGCTTTTGACGTTGGAACAGTTGCCGCTGCCATTTTGGCTGGTGCCGAAACAAAGTATGAGAATTGTAGTTCCAAAGCCGATTACACTTTTAGATAAACCAAAAAGAAGCAGCAAGAGGGTGGTAGAAGGCAACCACCCTTTTGCTGCTTTCACCCGTCATTTTATAGATTCAAAATTAGCAAACATCTCAATCTTTCCGCATTCTGGACACAGATATATATGTGGTATTGGCTTTTGATTTTCCACTGCCATCTTTTCAATTTTAATTTGTCCACCAAAACTTAATATAAATGAATATCCTCCTTTCATCTCTGCTCCACAGTTTTTACATTTCATAATGCAACCTCCTTAATAGTTTCCAGAGTATAATGGCCTATTCAGTCGAATCATCGAGTCCCCCTGCAAGCTGTTTACGGTACACGATTTGAAAACACTTGTTTTTTAAGCTTTTCTTTATATTTAAGTATATCACACCGCTCCTCAAAAAAATAGATTTTCGGTAATCAGATTTCATGATCTTAGGCACACAGCAGGAAGCCTATTGTTTGAGAAGGCAATAAAGCAGATACAGGAGTATCTAGGGCATGAAAAAGTTTCAACGACTCTGGATATTTACGGGCATTTAAGCGCCGAGGAAAAAAGGAAGCCGAGAACACTCTGAATGGGATCCTGGACATTGTGCCGTAAAATTGTAGTATTTACATCAAAGTGATCCCTGAAAGGAAGGAAGATTATCACTGCCCTTGAAAAAGTTCAATTATATGTTATAATGTTCAAATAGCATATTATAACATACGGAGGTGAAGGGTAATCCATGATTCCGCCAGTATCTACTATAGGAGAAAAGCTGAGAGAAAACCGCTCAAATAGAAATTTCAGTTTGGATGAAGTGGCAAGGCTGACAAAAGTTAGCAAGCCAATGCTTGGACAGATTGAGCGAGGTCAATCCATTCCAACTATAACGACGCTCTGGAAAATTGCAACCGGGCTGAAAACGCCGTTATCTTCCTTCTTGGAAGAACAGCAAGCGGAGTATTCTGTTGTGAGTATTGAGGAAAAGAATGTCATATTGGAGGATAGTGGCAGGATGAGAGCTTACCCATTATTCGCCTATGATCCTGTTCGCAATGTCGAAGCCTTTTACATCGAATTTGATAAAGGCTGCTGCCATGCGTCCGATAAGCATAACGACGGTGTGGAGGAATATGTTTTCGTTCTTGCCGGGAAATTGCTGCTTTCTTTAAATGGAAATGAAATTGTTGTGGACAAGAAGCAGGCAATCCGTTTTCGAGCAGACATT
>JAYFPV010000099.1:0-2654 GCA_034927465.1 Lawsonibacter sp. | reverse complement strand
CGCTTTTGTCATCATTGGAACGGCCATTTTTTCTGGCCGGTGGGCTGACGCCGGAAAATGTGGGGGAGGCCATCCGGCGGCTGAGGCCCATGGCGGTGGACACCAGCTCGGGCGTGGAAACCGACGGGGCAAAGGATTACGGCAAAATGAAACAATTTATTGAAACAGTCAGGAGCCTGGAGGCATGGTATTCAGGTTAAAAAGCGGCGCGCCCAATGAGAAAATTGAGCAATTCCGGGCCGAGTTTGAGAACAAGGGCTTTTCCACTATCTGGGCGCCCGGAGCGCTTTACAACGCGGTCTGTCTGATTGGCAACACAGCGGCGGTGGACATGGATCATGTGGTGGTCACTCATGACGTTGTGGCCTATGCAAGGCTGGTGACCGAACAGTACAAGGCGGTAAGCCGTTCGGTCCATCCGGACGACACGGTGATTTGCGTGGGTGGCGTGCAGATTGGCGCGCAATCTTTGAATTTAAACCAGTTTGCGACCCCGATGCAGGACCTGAGGAGACGGGTGCCGCTGGAAGAAAAAACAATGTGAGCAGAAAGGAGCAGAAGATGGAACAGAAAGTAGGACGCTTTGGCGTACACGGCGGCCAGTACATCCCTGAGACGCTGATGAATGCCGTGATTGAATTGGAACAGGCCTATGACCACTATAAAAATGACCCGGAGTTTCAGCGTGAGCTGAGCGATCTGCTGCGGGATTACGCGGGCCGGCCCAGCCGCCTGTACTATGCTGGGAAGATGACCGAGGATTTGGGCGGGGCCAAGATTTATTTAAAGCGCGAGGATTTGAACCACACCGGCGCCCACAAGATCAACAATGTGCTGGGGCAGGCGCTGCTAGCAAAGAAAATGGGTAAGAAGCGCCTGATCGCCGAGACGGGCGCCGGACAGCACGGTGTGGCCACTGCCACGGCAGCCGCCCTGATGGGGATGGAGTGCGTGGTGTTTATGGGGGAGGAGGATACCCGGCGGCAGGCGCTGAACGTATACCGCATGCGGCTTCTGGGGGCCGAGGTCATCCCCGTGATCACCGGAACCGCAACGCTGAAGGACGCCGTGTCCGAGGCCATGCGCGAGTGGACCAACCGCATCGACGACACCCATTACTGCCTGGGCTCGGTTATGGGTCCCCATCCGTTTCCCACCATTGTTCGGGATTTTCAGGCGGTCATTTCCCAGGAAATCAAGGAGCAGATGCTGGAAAAAGAGGGGCGCCTGCCGGACGCCGTGATTGCCTGCGTGGGCGGAGGCAGCAACGCCATCGGCGCGTTCTATCACTTTATTCAAGACCCTGTCGTCCGGTTGATCGGCTGCGAGGCGGCTGGGCGGGGAGTGGACACTGCGGAGACGGCGGCGACCATCCACACGGGCCGACTTGGTATTTTCCACGGAATGAAGTCCTACTTCTGTCAGGACGAATTCGGCCAGATCGCCCCGGTGTATTCTATTTCGGCGGGGCTGGACTACCCCGGAATCGGCCCGGAGCACGCGTGGCTCCACGACACCGGCAGAGCGGACTATGTGGCGGTGACCGACGACGAGGCGGTGGACGCGTTCGAGTATTTAAGTCGGACTGAGGGGATTATTCCAGCCATTGAATCGGCCCATGCCGTGGCCCATGCCAGAAAGCTGGCCCCCGAGATGTCAAAGAATCAGATCATCGTGGTGAACATTTCCGGCCGAGGGGACAAGGACTGCGCCGCCATCGCGCGTTACAGGGGGGAAAACATCGATGAATAGAATTCCAGATACGTTCACAAATGGCAAGGCATTTATCGCCTTCCTTACCTGCGGCGACCCGGATCTGGAGACCACCGCAAAGCTGGTGCGCGAACTGGCGGCAAACGGGGCCGATCTAATCGAGCTTGGCATCCCGTTCTCGGATCCCACGGCGGAGGGGCCGGTGATTCAGGGAGCGAATGTGCGCGCGTTGTCCGGCGGGGTTACCACCGATAAAATTTTTGACATGGTTAAAGAGCTTCGCCGCGACGTTACCGTTCCTTTGGTGTTCATGACCTACGCTAACGTGGTCTTCTCCTACGGAACCGAGTGCTTTGTTAAAAGAGCGGCAGCGGTGGGGATCGACGGTATCATTCTGCCTGATGTGCCCTTTGAGGAGAAAGAGGAATTTGCCCCAATCTGCCGCCAATATGGGTTATCGCTCATCAGCCTGATCGCCCCCACGTCCCAAGACCGGATTTCCAGAATTGCAAGAGAGACCGAAGGGTTTATCTACTGCGTCTCCTCCTTGGGAGTGACCGGGGTGAGAAGCCGCATTACAACGGATGTAGCGGCGATGGTCGAGCTTGTCCGGCAGGCAAATCCGGCCATTCCCTGTGCGGTAGGGTTTGGAATTTCCACACCAGATCAGGCGCGGGACATGGCCCGGCACGCCGACGGCGTAATTGTGGGCTCTGCCATTGTGAAGCTGGTGGAACGGTATGGCAGAGATGCCGCGCCTTATGTAGCCGACTATGCGGCAGCAATGAAAAAAGCCGTGCGAGTGAAATAACCCCCAAGATGTGGGAAGGTACGATTTGGAGGAAACGCCAAACAAGGGGGCGGAATGCGGATGCATTCCGCCCCCTTTGACTGATTTGTCCTTGTGAAATCAGCACATGTGGCCATCGTAAAAATAAACA
>JAYFPV010000219.1:0-2010 GCA_034927465.1 Lawsonibacter sp. | reverse complement strand
TTGGTACCTGCTGGGCGTGGGGGTGTTTCTGCCGCTTACTGGCCCCATTGCCAACCTGGTCTGGCTGTTCGCCGGGGCGTCGCTGCAAAAGATGTTTGCCAACCACGGAAAGATCGTGGACTGGGTAATGGCCCTGTCCCTGCTGGCCTGTGCGGTGAGCCTGATCTGGCCCCATTAAAACCAAACGCTCCGACCCTGGCGGGCCGGAGCAGTATGTCTTCCTTACAGCCTCAGCCATCTGGCAAGGTTGTACAGGTCGGGGGCGATGTGAACGGGGGAGAAGCCACAGAAGCCCTCGGCCGCAGTGGTTCCATTGAGAACGGCACAGAAATCACAGCCGGCGTTTTGGGCGGCGCCGGCATCCAAAATGGTGTCGCCGCAGAATAGAAGTGCCTCAGCAGGAAAATTCAGCCGGTCCATGGCCATGAGAAGCCCCTGGGGATCTGGCTTGGGCAGCGTCACATGTTCGCTGCCGATGATGAATTCCAGGTCACCGAGCACGCCGCAGCGCTCCATGATGAATTGGATGGTATCGCCCCGTTTTGTGCTGACGATGGCCGTTTTGATCCCATTGGCCTTCAGGCTGTGGAGCAGTTCTTTGGCCCCGGGAAACAGAACGGTCTCCCGGCGCTGACGCTCTTTGGCCACGGATAAAAACAGGGGGCGGAATTTGGCCCGGTTTTCCGGATTGTCGTCCCCGGTGAGTATGGTGTAAGCGTCCTCCAGCATGTAGCCGATAGTGCTGCGCACCGATTCACGGTCAGGGGCGGTCCAACCAAGCTGGGTGAGCCCGTATTGAAATCCGGCCACAATCGAATCGGTGGAATCCCCCAGAGTATAGTCGAAATCGAAGCAGACGGCGCGGTATGGACGCACAAAACATTCCCCATTTCACATTGTTTCCCAGGAAATACAGAATACCACAGGAGCGGAGAGAAGACAAGCCGGTGTGCGAGGGAAAGCGGACTGCCTTATGCCGGATTGAGCAGGAAAGAAGTGTATATCAAAGAAAAGAAAGATTTTTGGAAATGCGCTTGACATCTTTTCATTCTTTTGGTATACTACCCCTTGCTGTTGGACAGCCATGCTGATGTGCTGGTGTAGCTCAGCCGGTAGAGCAGCTGATTTGTAATCAGCAGGTCGGGGGTTCGAATCCGTCCACCAGCTCCATAATTTCACATCTGGAGGAGTTCCCGAGTGGCCAAAGGGGGCAGACTGTAAATCTGTTACGTTACGTTTCGGTGGTTCGAATCCACCCTCCTCCACCAAGAACACAAAACCCTTGTGCCGCAACTGGTACAAGGGTTTTGTACTGCCTGATGATGTAAAATAATTCCAGCTAAACTGGGTGGCCACAACAACTTAAACCTCGGTATCCTAAATTTTGTATGTTGTATTTCAAGTTCTGTGTGTCTTCTTGCATGTAGAGTTCTGTCACATGAACCAAGAAGTGCAGGAGCATTTCAAGATTGGCTGACGGAAACAAAGACGTTTTCGATTTCCGAACGGAGCCTTTGCCGCTAGATTTGATTTGCAATATTGTGTGCGATTAGAGTCAAAGAGAGGATGGTATAACGCATCCGGATAAGAAAATCCTTGTGTTATCCCCCCAAAAAAGGTCATTACCACGCCTCTTAATGTTTCTTGCAAAATAGTTCTCATGTACATGTAAAAAATAGCTTGGTCGGAACAGGAGGGAGTAACATGACACTGGTACTCTTAATAATCAGCATGAATGTCGTCTACGTTTCCATGAATACCCTGCGAACGATTCTTGTAATAAAAGGGCAGCGTCTCATCGCTTCGGTCATTTCAGTATTTGAAATTGGGGTTTATCTATGTGGACTTACGATTGTGCTGCAAAACCTTGATCGTCCAATTAACGTGGTTGCTTACTGTATCGGGTATGGTGCAGGAGTTTATATTGGAAGCAAAATCGAACAATATCTTGCCCTTGGATATGTTGATGTTCAGATTATAGTGGATTCTGCCGCTCAAGAATTACCGAAT
>JAYFPV010000161.1:0-12033 GCA_034927465.1 Lawsonibacter sp. | reverse complement strand
GGCCAAGGCCAATTTGGACCTGAGCAAGGCGGAACTGGCTAACGCCCAGCAGAACCTGATCGAGCGGCAGGCGGATCAGACGCAGGCGGTGCAGAATGTTGCCGACGCGGAACAGAATCTGGCCCAGGCTGAGGCGGAGCTGGAAACTGCCGAGCAGATCAAGGTTGAGAAGCAGACTGCGCTGACCGAAGCCAACGACAATCTGGCGCAGGCGGAGACCGAACTGGAAACGCTGAAGCAGGCGGATCCTCAGGATGCAGAGGCAATCGCGGCGCAAGAGTTGGTGGTCAGCGAGGCGCAGGCCGCAGCGAGCCAGGCGCAAAGCGAAGCGGAGCAGGCGGAGGATGACGTCACAGCCGCCCAGACCGAAGTCTTGAACCACGGCACGGCGCTGGAAACGGAAAAATCCGATCTGGAGACGGCAAAGACGGCGACTGCCAATGCACAAACTCTGGTAAAAGAAAAGCAGGCTGCCGTGGCGACACGGGAAGCCGAGGCAACGGCTGCCATCACAAAGGCCGACACCGACACCTTTGGCAAGGTCAGCGGACTGAAGGACGCCCAGAGCATTGAGAACGCCATCGCGGCCGTCAGCGGCGAGTTGGGAACCAAACAGACCGAACTGGGCAGCAAGCAAATCGAGCTGAACGGCGCACAGGTACAGGCGCAGAGCCTGAGCGATCAGGCAGACGTTCTGGCCGGAGCGGCGGTGCCTTCGGGTATCACCACCGGAGGGGATCTAAACCTGGAACTGGCCTTGGCCGGTGGCGGAATGACCAGCATAGGTGAAGCGGACAACGCACTTGGCATGACCGTGGGCGGAACGCTGAACGTCTCTACCGGTAAGAATACCAACTTGGCAAACGTTTATCTGGAAAGCGGCCGTGACCTGGAACTGAATCCCATATCGGCATTGGGTAAGGTCCGCATTGACTCGCTGGGAAGCATTACCGGTGCTGGGACTGACAATACCATTACCGCCGCCGAGACGATTTTGAACAGCGTCCATGGAACCGTGGGCACCTCGGCCGGTAGCCCGCTGTGCACCTCCGTTGACCAGGTGACCGCTTCCGGTGAACATGTGTGGATTCGCAATGATAAGAGCCTGACAGTGGGCACCATAGTTGGTGGAAACGTAGGCCTGACGGTAAGCGGCGACGTGACCTCCGGCACCCCGACGGGCGGAGACAGCAACATCGTGGCGGATGATCTGAACATCAAGGCAACCGGCAGCATCGGCACGCTAAGCGATCGCCTGATGATTGAAGCCGGTGAGATCAGCACGGACTCCAACCATGCCTTTATCGGCAGTGAGGGGGATCTTGTGGTGGATCGGATGACGGCGAGCGGCGCGGTTGATTTGAGCTCCGGCGGCATCGTTTCCGACAAGGGAACTGGAACCGCGATTGGTGCAAACCAACTGACGATTGACGCGGGAGGCGGAATTGGCACCGCGGATCAGCCCTTGAATGTCAACGTATCGGGCGAGGTGACGACGGAGGCCGGCTACGGGACCGCCAACATCAAGAACAGTTACACCAGCGGTGGCGGTGGCAACGGTGGTGGCGGTGGCGGTGCCATTCCCGGGGCGACCACGCTGATCCATGAACCAACCGGCGTTCGGGTATCCGGAACCATTGGAGAGGATGCTGTCCTGAAAGTGACGGATCCAGTGGCCAACGCCGAAGATGCGGCCTATCACTATTTAAACCAGATTCGCGCGGATAAGGCGCTCGCATACCATCAGATCAAGCTGGAAGGTACCTTCAGTGGGAAGCTTACCGTGCAGATTCCGGTGGATGCCAAATACGAGGGCAAGGAACTGACCGTGATCACCTATCTGAACGGGACGCTGAAGACAATGGATCTTACGGTGAAAGGCGGCTATGTAACCTTTACCACAGAAACCCTGTCCAGTTACATGGTTTTGGACGGCAAGTATACCGTGGCAACCTATGGAAAGGGACAGTACGAGACCAGCAATGGCGTGGAGTACCCGCTGGGCACCAAACGCTTTGTGGATGTGGCAATGACCGATTGGTTCTATCCCTATGTGGCCTACGTTTCCTTCCTTGGCATGATGACCGGGGTCTCGAATACAGAATTTGCACCCAACGACACGGCCACCAGAGGAATGATGGTCACCATTCTGTACCGTCTGATCGGTGCTTCGGACCCGGTGGGTGACACTTCATTCCAGGATGTGGAGCCGGATAGCTGGTATGCCAAGGCAGCAGCTTGGGCCGAAAAGCAAGGGGTCACGGCCGGATTCGAAGACGGCACCTTCCGTCCGAATGCGAGCATTACCCGAGAGCAGTTTGTAACCATGCTTTACAGCTATGCAAAGAACCAGGGGTACGACATCAGTGCCAGGGCAGACCTGAGCGCGTTCCGGGACAGCGGAGAAATCTCTGGTTTTGCCCAAGAGGCGATGAGCTGGGCAGTTGCAGTGGGTTTGGTAAGCGGCAGAAGCGGCACCGTGATTGCTGCCCAGGATACGGCGACCCGAGGGGAACTGGCGGTTATCATCCAGCACTTTACCGAGTGCTACGGCCCCAAGAATCTGATTATCAACGAAGATCTCGTGTAATCCAAAAAAATGCATGAAACCGGGGTGCCATCTGATGGATGGCACCCCGGTTTCTAATATGCTGATTTTACTGGTTACAGAGCCGGTAAACCGTATGCAGGTGTTTCAATCGGGTTTAGAATCTGCTGTGGAAACTGCTGAGGGCAGAAGCGGTGCTGGGACTTGTTGCCGTTGTGCTGGTAGGGTGCTGTACGCGATGCCTATGTCCGATGTCATGGCATTTGCCGCCTCGATTATTGTCGTGGCCCATACCAACCAGCAGTTAAAAAGGGACATTCTGGAGGAAGAGCAACAAAAAATGTAAAGAAAATGGCGCGTGTCCGGAAATTTTCCTTACAATTTCAGGCAAAATGTGATATAATGATAAAGAAAAGTAGTTTGCCGTGATAAGAAAACAGGAGGATACCAGGAGATATGGGCGAGATGTATCAAATTGGAGCGCTGATTGTCTATGGGGCAGAAGGGGTCTGCCGAGTGGAAAAGATTGGCCCGCTGGGCATAAAGGGAACGCAGCAGGGAGTGGACTATTACACACTTACCCCGCTATATCGAGACGGAAAGATTTTCACCCCGGTGGATACTACGGTTTATACTCGGCCGGTGATGACCAAAGAAGAGGCCAATGCGCTCATTGCCCAAATTCCGGATATCCCGACCGAAATCTATGAGAACAGTAACCCCCGTCTGCTCAATGAACATTACCAGTCCTATCTGAAAAGTTACGACTGTGTGGATTTGATCCGGCTGATCCAGGCAATCTGTGCGAAGGAACGCAGTGCCGCCGATAAAGGACGGCATCTGGGTCAGGTGGATGAGCGGAGCATGAAGCGGGCAGAAGAAATGCTCCATGGGGAGTTGGCAGCCGCGCTGGAGATCCCAGTGGAGGACGTAAAGGATTATATTTGCCGGGCTGTGGAGGCCATGAGTCAGAAAACGGAGGGCGCGTCAGAAGAGAAAAACGCATTCTGAGATCCTCTGACGGTTGGCGGACCTGTGGCTCGACGGAACGATTCGAGGAGGAAACAAGCATGAAAAAATCAGTGATTACCGTCAGTCGGGAATTTGGCAGCGGCGGCAGGAGCATTGCGAAGGAGCTGGCACAGCGCCTGGGCTGGGACTATTATGATAAAGAGCTGGTCAAGGAGGTTGCCACCCAGACCGGCTTTGACCCCGGCTTTATTGAGGAGCATGGAGAGTTTGCCTCTTCTGGCTATGCACTGTCGTATGCGATGACCGAACCGGGAACACCTGGGGTGATGAACGGCATGTCCGTCTCCGATTTTCTCTGGTGCATTCAACGGGATGTCATTTTAAAGCTGGCGGGAAAAGGGAACTGCGTCATTGTGGGCCGCTGCGGCGACTATATCCTGCAGGAGCGAGAGGACTGTGCACATATCTTTGTCCATGCCCCCCTTGCGTTCCGCGCAGACCGCATTGTTCGGCTTTATGGAGAATCGGAGTGCAGCCCGGAGCAGCGCCTCCAGGAGAAGGATAAAAAGCGTCGGGTCAACTATAAGCATTACACCGGACGGGAATGGGGCCGCGCTCAAAATTATCACCTGACATTGGACAGTGCCGCGCTAGGTGTGGAGCGCTGCCCGAATATCATTCTGAATGCGTTGGAGTTGGGCTGAGAAAAAGAAAGATTTGACTGGAATTTTTCAGAAAAATTTAGTATACTGGCTCTTAACAAAGGCGAGTACGTACACCGAAAAGGGCGGGGCTGCTTCCAGCAGTCCCGCCCTTACGTTGAATGTTGCGTTGTGAGATGGAGAAGTCGCTATGAACAAACAGATCCAGGGCCATGTGGCCGCTTTGTTTACTATTTTAAACTGGGGAACCACGTTTATAGGCACCAAGATTTTGCTGCGCGCCTTTACGCCCGTGGAAATTTTGGTATTTCGGTTTCTTTTGGGCGCATCCGCCCTTTTTGTGGCCTGCCCCCATCTGCTGCGGGTGCGGGATCGTCGTCAGGAGCTGGCCTTTGCGGCGGCCGGGCTGTCGGGAGCCTGTCTGTATTACCTGATGGAAAATGTGGCGCTGTCGTACACCACGGCGGCCAATGTGGGGGTTATTGTCACCGCTGCCCCGCTGTTTACCGCCCTGATTGCCTGGAAGGCCGATGGGGCGGAAGGAAGGCCAAGTACCCGCTTTTTCCTTGGCTTTGCCACTGCCATGGCAGGCATCTGCCTGATCAGCTTTACCAGCCTGTCGGATGTCTCGTTGGACTGGAGAGGAGACCTGCTGGCGCTGGGGGCAGCGGTAATGTGGGGAGTCTACTCCACAATGGTCAAACGGATCAGCGCCTTTGGCTATTCCATTCTTCAGACCACCCGCCGCACGTTTTTATACGGGCTTGTGTTTATGATTCCGGCCGGGCTGGTGATGGACTTTCATTGGGATCTGTTCAGATTTGAAAACCCGGTTTATACGTGGATCTTTCTCTACCTTGGCCTCGGGGCCTGCGCACTGTGTTTTGTCACGTGGGGGTTTGCGGTCAGCGTGCTGGGCGCGGTGAAGACCAGCGTATACATATACTTGTCTCCAGTAATCACGCTTATCTGCGCTGTTCTGATTCTCCGTGAACGAATCACAGGCGCCGCGCTGGCCGGGGCTGTGCTGACACTGGTTGGATTGGTTATTTCCCAGTGGGACAGTCTGAAAGGCAAAAAAGACAGTGGAACGGACGCAATCCAGGAAGAAACGCAGGCAATGGGGCTGCCGGAGCTTAAAGAATCCGGTGATAGATGAACTGGGGCTGAGGGCTACAGACCTTCCATCATATGAACGCGTACATACCCGCCCGCGAGATTAGTCTCCGCGATGAACTGGGACACGGCAGGGATGAGAATCTCGCGTACACCGCCCCGGACCACATAGACGTTATTGGCGGGGAGGTTGAGAATGTCGTCGATTTTGCCAAGCACCTGCCCGGACTGGGCATCCCGTACTTCCAGCCCCATCAAGTCGGCCAGAAAAAAGCTGTCCTCCGGGAGGGGGGCCTCGGCCCGATCAATATAGAGAATTGCATTGCGCATGGCCAGGGCGCCCGGGACATCGGTGACCCCTTGCAGTTTTAAAATGACCATGTTTTTATGAACCCGGGCCCGCTCTACTTTGATGGGCCAATGGGACTTGTCCACATAGAGCGTTTCAAAACGGCACAAAAACTCAGGGGAGTCGGCCCAGGGCTGTACCCGAACCTCGCCCATGATACCATGGGTATTGGTGATCTTACCTACTTCCAAATATTGTTCCGGCATACGTTTTATTTCCTCCGTCCGATCAAAGGTGAAGCCAGAGTCTTGTATCAAGCGTAAAAAATCCGTTGCGAAAAAACAAAGGCGCAGGGAGTGATCCTGCGCCTTTGTTTTAGTCCACAATCTCCACAGAGACGCGCTTGCCCGACCGCTGGGCCATAGAGCGGATCAGAATACGGATTTCCTTGGCAATGCGGCCCTGACGGCCGATTACCTTACCCATATCCTCAGGGGCAACCCGAAGCTCCAATACGGTCTCGCCGTCGCCCTCGACCTCGTTCACGGAGACCTGTTCGGGGTGCTCCACCAGATTCTGGGCCACGTAGGTCAGAAGCTCTTTCATTGCGTGCAAAACCTCCAGCCTTACAGCGCGCCGGCTTTTTTCAGCAGGTCACGGACAGTCTCAGTGGGCTGAGCGCCGGTTTTGATCCAAGCCTGAGCGCGGTCGACGTCTACCTTCAGTTCAACTGGGTTGATGACCGGGTTGTAAGTGCCGATTTCCTCAATGAAACGGCCATCGCGGGGATAGCGGGAATCAGCCACCACGATGCGGTAGAAGGGGGCCTTTTTGGCACCCATTCGGCGCAGTCTGATTTTGACCATTTATATTCACCTCCAAATGAATTTGTCAATTTATATGGAAAGCGTATTCCACGCTTTGCCAGCAAGGGGATCACTGAAGTGAGCTGTCCGGTTTGCTCCAACCGGCTTAGAAGGGCATTCCTGGTATTCCGCCACCCAAGCCTGGGAAACCGGCGCCGCCTTTTTTGCCCATCATCTTCCGCATATTTCGGGGCATTTTGCCGCCGGAGAACTGCTTGGTCATGGTCTGAAGCATCTCGAACTGCTTAAGCAGCCGGTTAATATCCACGACCTGAGTGCCGGAACCGGCGGCAATGCGCTTTTTTCGGCTGGAGTTGAGCATACCGGGGTTCTCTCGTTCGCAAGGAGTCATGGACAGGATGATGGCCTCCATTCGCTGGAGAAGCTTCTCATCCATGGTTGCCCCCTCCAAATCAGAGGCCTTGAGGCCGGGAATCATTCCGACCAAATCAGACAGAGAACCCATGTTCTTCAGCTGGGTCATCTGGTCATAAAAATCGGTGAGGGTAAATTTGTTCTTGCGCAGCTTCTCCTGGAGTTCCAGCGCCTTTTTCTGGTCAAAGGACTGCTCTGCCTTTTCAATGAGAGAAAGCATATCGCCCATACCCAGGATACGGCTTGCCATTCGATCGGGGTGGAAGACCTCAATTTGGTCCAGTTTTTCTCCCATACCAACAAATTTAATGGGTTTGCCAGTGACCGCTTTGATCGACAGCGCCGCGCCGCCCCTGGCATCACCGTCCAGCTTGGTGAGCAAGACCCCGTCAATATTCAGCGCATCGTCAAATGCCTTGGCGGCGGTGACTGCGTCCTGGCCGATCATGGCGTCAACCACCAGAAGAATTTCAGTGGGGTGAACGGCAGATTTAATGTTGCGCAGCTCGTCCATCAGCTCCTCGTCCACGTGGAGCCGGCCGGCAGTGTCTAGAAACACCATGTCGTTGCCGTGCTTGATGGCGTGCTCCACCGCAGCCTTGGCAATGTCTACCGGGTTTGCTTGTCCCATCTGAAAGACTGGAATCCCAAGTTGTCCGCCCACCACCTCCAGCTGCTTAATCGCGGCGGGACGGTAAATATCACAGGCGCACAGTAAAGGTCGCTTGCCGTTTTGCTTTTTCATCAGGCCTGCCAGCTTGGCCCCATTTGTGGTTTTGCCGGCGCCCTGCAGACCAACCATCATGATCACCGTGGGGGGTTTGGAAGCAATGGTCAGCTTAGCGCTGGTGCCGCCCATCAGCTCGGCCAGCTCTTGGTTGACAATTTTGATTATCATCTGGGCGGGGGAAAGGGCCTCTAACACATCGGTGCCCACCGCCTTTTCGGTGACCTGAGCGATGAACTGCTTGACCACTTTATAGCTGACGTCGGCCTCCAAAAGCGCCAGGCGGATCTCACGCATGGCTTCCTTCACGTCCGCCTCAGACAGTCTGCCCTTGCCGCGCAGCTTTTTAAAGGCCGCGGAAAGTTTTTCGGAAAGTCCTTCAAATGCCATGGGCTACTCCTTTAAAAGAGTGTCGGCGGTGTCGCGGATGTGAAGAGACAAAGTCTCCATTTCTCCGTCGTCGTACCGGACGGACAGCTCGGTCAGTCGCTGGGCATCCTGCCGGATTTGCTGCAGCTGCTGTTTCATGGTGTGAAAGCGTTTGATCAGTCCGGTTTTATCTTCGAAATCGGTCAAAATCGCCTCGGCCCGAACAATCACATCCCGCACACCCTGCCGGGTGATGTCATAGTTTTCCGCAATCTCACCCAAAGATAGGTCTTCATTATAATAGAGGTCATAGAACTCTTTCTGCCGATCGGTGAGCATGTCACCGTAAAAATCGAACAGCATGGCCATTCGATAGGCCTGATTTTTCATAAGTTCTGACCTCCTTAAACCGAATGTGTAAAGCGTATTGACTTTACAAAAGGAATCATAGCACAGCTTCTCCGATTTGTCAAGCCTGATTCCTTGACAATCTAAGCGGCTGCAATGGGTATATTCAGTCGGGCACAAGGGAAAACTGGACAGAAATGGTTCCGACAAAAAACTGGAATTCATCTCATGCGGGGAGGTCACTATGTCCAACACGCCAAACGTCCCCATGGACGATGCACATCTGACAAACTATGCGATCAATGCGGCAAGAGAACTAAAGCCAAAGAAAACAGTTCCGATTCACGGTTTGAATCGGCAGATTCGAACTGGCCTGAAGAAGATTGAGGCCGTCTGCCGCCGGCTATCTGTGTGGAGCGAAGGAGAAACCACCCTGCCGCCTGCGGTGGAGTGGCTGCTGGATAACCGCTATCTTGCCTTTCGAGAGGGGCAGGAGGCGATGCGGACGTTTCGGATGGGACGCCCTCTTCGGAGTACCAAACAGAGAAGTCCCCTGCTGATGGGGTGTGCCCAGAGTGCGCTATGGGCGGTGCCAGATCTGGAAATCGGACGGTTGGCCCGCTATCTGGAGGCATTTCAAGAGGTGTGTCCGCTGACCGAGCGGGAACTTTCCATGCTGATTTCTGCCTTGGCCGGGGCTTTGGTGGAGCGCCTTGCGGGGCTGTGCGGGGAAGAGGACAAGCTCAAGGGCGGGCAGATGGATCCGGGAACGTTTGCCATGCTGTTCACAGCCCTTCGGGCGCTGTCTTCTGCCAACTGGGGGCCGATGTTGGAACAGGCGAGCCGGGTAGAGGGGATCCTGCGCCATGATCCCTCCGGGCACTATCCCAACATGGATGACGATACCCGCCGCCGCTATCGGCAGCAGGTGTGCCGACTGGCCAAAAAATTCCACATGGAGGAGAGTCAGGCCGCCGGAAAGGCGCTGGAGCTGGCTCGACAGGGAGCGGGGAGCCAAAGCCATATTGGCTGGTATCTTTACCGATGCCCCTTGGGCCAGGAAAAACAGCTGTCCTCCGGAATGGGATATGTAGGAGCGGTATCTGGGTTATCTCTGTTGGCGGCGCTGGCGCTGTGGGGACTGGTTGGTTCCCTGTGGGCGGCGCTGCTCCTGCTGCTCCCCCTGTCTGACATTGTGAAGAACGGACTGGACTTTGTACTGGTGCGGCTGGTGCCTCCGCGCCCGGTGCCGCGGATGGAGCTGAAAGAAGGGGTCCCGGAGGAGGGGCGCACGCTGTGCGTGGTGGTGTCCCTGCTAACCGGAGAGGACAGTGGCCCAAAGCTGGCCGCTTTGCTGGAGCGCTATCGTCTGGCAAATCGAGACAGCGGAACGGAGCTGCGATTTGGAATTCTGGCTGATTTGCCGGACAGCGAGGCGCCGATGGGGGAAGCGGGAAACGCATGGGTTGACCGTGCATGTAAGGCCATTCGGGGGCTCAATGATACGTATGGCGGCGGGTTTTACCTATTTTTTCGCCGGCCGGTGTACAGCCAGCGGGACGAGCGCTATTTGGGCTGGGAGCGAAAGCGGGGAGCTCTGACCGAGCTGGTTCGCCTGCTCAAAGGCCGCGCAACCGGGCTGAAGGTGAAGGAGGGGGATCGGGAGGCCCTTCAGGACACGAAATTTGTGATTACCCTGGATTCCGACACCAGTCTGAATGTGGGTGCGGCACAGGAGTTGGTTGGAGCCATGCTTCACCCGCTCAATCAGCCGGTCATTGATCGCGAGAAAAAGCGGGTCATCTCCGGGCACGCGCTGTTTCAGCCGCGGGTAGCGGTAGAGCTGGAGGCGGCGAACAAATCCTTTTTCTCCCGGGTGTTCGGTGGACTGGGAGGCGTGGATCCCTATGGGTCCACCGCCAGCGACGTGTACCACGATCTATTCGACCAGGGGAGTTATACCGGAAAAGGAATCTTTCAGGTTGAGGCCTTTTACACCTGTCTGGATCGGCGCTTTCCGGAGAACACCATTTTGTCCCATGACCTGTTGGAGGGCAGTTACCTCCGATCCGGGCTGCTGGGGGAGGTGGAGCTTACTGATGGCTGTCCTTATAAGGTATATGGCTATTTCGCCCGACTTCACCGCTGGGTGCGGGGTGACTGGCAGCTGCGGCCCTGGCTGGGAAAAACGGTACCCAACGGACGCGGCGGTAGAGAAGACAATCCGCTACCTATTCTGGCGCGGTGGAAGATATTTGACAACCTGCGCCGCTCGCTGTCCCCCATGTTTACCATGGCGGCCCTGATACTTGGAATTTGTGCGTCCGGAACCGTATTTGCCTGGGCGGGTGGAATCGCCGTGGTGGCCGCCGCTTCCAATCTGCTGCTGTCCGGGGCCGAGCTTGCCGCCCGCAGGCAAAACGGAAAACACCGCCGGTACCACTCCACCGTGGTGGCCGGCCTGGCCGGTACCATTTTGCAGACGGCCATTCAGCTGCTTTTCTTGCCCTACCATGCCTATATCGCTGCCACCGCTGTCTGCACGGCCCTGTGGCGGATGCGCGTTTCCCAACGAAACCTGCTGGCTTGGGTGACAGCGGCTCAGACAGAGAAAGGGAAGGACGGGCTGTGGTTCTATTATAAGGTCTGCTGGTTCTCAGTGGCGGCGGGGCTGGCCACTTTGTTCTGTGCCCAGCTGCGCATTGGCATGGCGGTCGGGATCCTATGGCTGCTGGCGCCTGCCGCCGCGTGGGTTATCAGCCAGCCGGCGAAACGGCAGAACGAGCTGCCCCACGCGGACCGGGCCTTCCTGCTGCACCAGGCCACCCTGATCTGGCGGTACTTTGCCGATTTCCTCCGGGAGGAGGATCATTTTCTCCCCCCTGATAACTGGCAGGAACAGCCGGGACAGGGGCTGGCCCGGCGCACGTCGCCTACCAACATCGGAATGGCACTGCTGTCCGTCATGGCGGCGGCTGACCTGGATCTGCTGCCCCGGAAGCGGGCTGTGGAGCTTATTTCAAGAATTTTGAATACGGTGGAGCAGCTGGACAAATGGCGGGGTCACCTGTACAACTGGTACGACACCGCGTCTCTGCGTCCGCTCCACCCCCGGTATGTGTCCACGGTGGACAGCGGAAACCTGAGGGGTTGTCTCATTGCCCTGCGGGAGGGGCTGTATACTTGGGGAGAGGGTGTGCTTGCCAGAAGGGCGGAGCGGCTGTCTTGTGTCATGGACCTGTCCGTCCTGTACGACCCGGAGCGGAAGCTGTTTTCCATCGGCTATGAAGTAGAGCGGGACCGGCTGACCAACAGCTGCTATGACCTGATGGCCAGCGAGGCACGGCAGGCCAGCTTTATCGCCGTAGCCAGCGGCGAGGTGGAACCACGCCATTGGCGCCGACGGGGCAGAATGCTGCTGGGGGACAACGATTACAGCGGCATGGCATCCTGGACCGGTACCATGTTCGAGTATTTTATGCCCAATCTGCTCATGCCCAGCGAGCCAAACTCCTTTCTCTATGAGTCTCTGTCCTTCTGCGTCTATGCCCAGAAGCGCCGGGGAGCCAAGACACATGCCCCATGGGGGATTTCCGAGTCTGGCTTTTACGCCTTTGACCCCAGCATGAACTATCAGTACAAAGCTCACGGGGTCCAGGCACTGGGGCTGAAGCGCGGACTGGATACGGAGCTGGTGGTGTCCCCGTACGCCTCATTCCTGGCGCTTCTGCTGGCCCCACGCCGCGCGCTGCGCAACCTGC
>JAYFPV010000152.1:0-8462 GCA_034927465.1 Lawsonibacter sp. | reverse complement strand
GCTGCACGGCGCTCCGTTATCGTCTCTCTTTTGTACGGCCTGCCCGCTGGTCGCCGCTGTTTCTCTACATTGCCCCTGGGCAGACCCGCAGCACATACAAAAAGGTAAACGCAATCCATTTCAACTGCCCCGAACATCTTGTTATTCAGGATTTCGGGGCAGTTGAAATGGTTTTCGGTACAAATTCAGTCTTTTCTCCTCTCGCAGATTTTAGTTGCTCCGAAATTTTAATAATTTTTTCGAAGTTTTCCAAATATCGCCATAATTCGACAAATTTTTCATCTCTCTTTCGCTATTCTAAAAAGAAAATGGAGGGGTATTTGTGGAAGCCGCCCTAAATTTGTCAAAAAACATCACCGCAATTCGGAATCTCCGCAATCTGTCACAGGTAGAATTCTCCAAAGAACTGGGAATCTCCAAATCTACCCTTCAGGAAATTGAGCAGGGCTGCAGTCCGAATCTCAATACGGTAGAGTGTATTGCCACTCGTTTGGGCATTTCCGTTTCCGTTCTTCTTTCAGACTCTCTTCCCCCGAATCAGATGAGCGTACTCATTCGCCTAATCCAGGCCTGTGGCTGGTATTCCACCTGGTCGCAAGAAGACCGGGAAACCTTTATGAAATTGCTCTACCGGATTACCCAACTCATTTCCCGCTATTCGGATGAATCTTTTACCCATCCACCTCTCTCATGACCCTAGAACGCAAATAAAAGGACGGCAGAGAACATGTTCTCTGCCGTCCTTTTATTCTTCTCCCTTGTCCGCGGGGCTATCTAGGCGCATAACCTCAATGTTTTCCGCAATACTCTCAATAATACCGGAAGAGACGTACTGCTTCGCCTGGCGGATGGCATTTTGGATCGCATACGCATCAGAGGAGCCGTGTGCCTTAATGACCGGCTTGGAGATCCCAACCAGAGCGGTCCCTCCTACCTCGCTGGAACTCAGCAGCTTCTTCAGGTGCTTCAGCCCGCCGGACACCATCACAGCGGCCAGCTTGGTGATAAAGTTCTGCTTGAAAATTCCCTTCAATTCTTTCACCAGATAGAGCGCGGTACCCTCCATGGATTTTAAGAAAATATTGCCCGAATAGCCGTCGGCCACAATGACATCCGCCGCGCCTTCCATCGCCTCCCGTGCCTCTACATTGCCCACAAAGTTGATGCGGCCGGCCTCCCCGGCCGCCTTCAGCATGGGATACACAGCAGTCTGCAGGCTCGTCCCCTTGGATGGCTCCACACCGATGTTCAGCAGGCCCACTTTCGGTTCCGGCCGGCCCAGGACATGTTCGGCATAGTAGGAGCCCATGTAAGCAAACTGAAGCAAATACTCCGGGGGGCACTCGGCATTCGCCCCACAGTCAATCAGGACCGCTCCGCCGCCGGCCGTTGGAATGACAGGGGCCAAGGCCGCCCGGCGGATACCATGGATCCGCTTGACCACCAGCGTTGCCCCGGCCAGTAACGCACCAGTGGACCCGGCAGATACAAACGCATCGCCCTCCCCACTTTTCAGCAAATTTAACCCTACTGTCAGAGAGGAGTCCCGCTTCTCCCGGAACGCGGTGGCCGGGTTGTCACACATCTCCACCACCTCGCTGGCGTGCGCAATCTCCACTCCTACAGGCAGGTCCTTGATGTTGTTCTCCTCCAGCACCTTTAAAATCTCTTCGCCCCGGCCCACCAGCGTCACAGACACGCCGTACTCCTTGTTGGCCTGAAGGGCCCCCATCACTGGGGCCTGTGGGGCATTGTCACCGCCCATGGCGTCTACAATGATTTTCATATCTTATCCTTTCTTCCGGTCCGCTCTTCCTGCTTTACCTCAAATCCAGTTCCGTCAGCTTTTCCAATGCCCGCTTGGACAGTTCTGCATTTTTGTTCCGCTTTCCCTTTACCCGATAACCCAGCTGGGGAATCAGTCCAAAGTTCACATTCATCGGCTGAAAGTTTGCAACGCTTTGATCGCTGACGTAAAGTGCCATGGCTCCCAGGGCAGTCTCACGGGGGAAGTCAACGGGGCTCTTCCCCGTCAGACGGCGGGAGAGTTCCATGGCCGCCAGGCAGCCGGAGGCAGTGGACTCCACATACCCCTCCACCCCGGTGATCTGGCCGGCAAACATCAGACGCTCGTTTCCCCGCACCCGGTAATACCGGTCCAGCAGCCGGGGCGAATCCAAAAATGTATTTCGGTGCATCACCCCGTAACGCACATATTCCGCGTGGTTCAGGGCCGGAATCATAGAAAAGACCCGCTTCTGCTCCGGCCATCTCAGGTGGGTCTGAAAGCCCACCATGTTGTAAATGGATCCCTGGGCGTTGTCTTTTCGCAGCTGAACCACGGCGTAGGGTTCTTTTCCGGTCTTCGGGTCCTTCAATCCCACCGGCTTCAGCGGCCCGTAGCATAGAGTGTCCCGACCCCGCCGGGCCATCACTTCCACGGGCATGCAGCCCTCAAACACCCCGGCATCCTCAAAGCCGTGGACCTCCGCCTCCTGCGCGGTGGTCAGGTTCTGCCAAAATGCCTGGTATTCCTCCTCAGTCAGGGGGCAATTGATATAGTCGGGGGTACCCCGGTCGTACCGGGAGGCGAACCAAGCATACTCCATATCCACACTGTCAAATGTAACCAGCGGGGCCGCCGCATCGAAGAAATTCAAATACCTGCTGTTTGGAAACAGTCCAGCAACCGCCTTTGACAGCGCTTCTGAGGTCAGCGGCCCAGAGGCGATGATGACCTGCCCCTCCTGGGGAAGTTCCGTCACCTCTCCCTCCTCCACCGCGATATTGGGGTGGTGTTTGATCGCCCCGGTCACTGCGGCGGCAAAGGCATGGCGGTCAACCGCCAGTGCACCCCCTGCCTCCACCCGGTGGGAGTCTGCGCAGGCCATGATGAGCGAATCGCAGCAGCGCAGTTCCTCCTTCAGCAGTCCCACCGCATTCTCCAGCTGATCCGAACGCAGCGAATTGGAGCACACCAGTTCTCCAAAATATTCTGTGTGGTGGGCCGGGGTCATTTTTTTGGGTTTCATCTCACACAGCCGGACGGGGATACCCCGCCGGGCCAGCTGCCAGGCGGCCTCGCTGCCCGCCAGACCGGCGCCGATCACGATCACAGGTTCCATGGGTTCCTCCCTTATCTCATACGCGCAGATGCTTGTTTGGCATACGGCCCGCGGGCGCGCGCGTTTCTCCGCAGACGGCAGCTCGGTGAGCCGGCAAGCCGAAAGGGTCTGCGCTCTCCAGCGGCGTTTTACACGGAAAAGGGAGCTTTATTACCCCTTTTTCCTCGACGTTTTTCCTGCCGCGGTTTTTTTGACCGCGGTCTTTTTCTCTTTGTTTTTCGCTCCAGAAGTAGTCGTCTTTCTAGCTGTCCTCCGCGCGGATGGTTTTCCCGCGGCCTTTTTCTTGGGTGAATCCTGCTCTGCGGCGGGTTTCTGCTCCTCTCCCGTTTCGTCCCCGCTATCCTGGGCAGCGGAGTCTGGTTTCCGCCAGCCGCCCCGTTTCTCCTCTGGTGTGAAATTCGAGCAGGACTCATTGATGCAGAAAGGCTTTTTGGCACCCCGACCCGCTTTTTTAAACATGGTCTGCCCACAGACTGGACAGTTGTCCTTTACCGGCACATCCCAGGTCATAAAATCGCACTTTTTGGTCTCATCCTTGCTGTGCAAATGCTCGCAGCAGAAATAGGTATACTGCTTGTTGGTCTTTTTGCTTTTTCCCGTGCGCTTGAGCAGGCGGCCGCCGCACTTTGGACATCTGCCCGGCATCTCCACCACCAAAGGCATGGTAAAATCGCACTCCGGCCAGCCGGGACAGGCTAGGAACCGACCAAAACGCCCGGATTTGATCACCAGGTTTCGGCCGCACTGGGGGCAAATCTCCTCGGAAACCTCGTCCGGCACCTTGATCCGCTCTCCGTCCAGCTCCTGCTCCGCTTTTTTCAGCTCCGCGTCAAAGGGGCCGAAAAACTCGGCGAGCACCTTCTTCATGTCGGTGCTGCCCTCCTCCACCTTGTCCAGCTTCTCTTCCATCTGTGCAGTAAAGGCCGGGTCAACAATGTCCCGGAACTTGTCTTTCATCAGCTGGGTAACAACCTCGCCCAAGGGGGTGGGGCGCAGGGCCTTTCCCTCCTTCACCACATATTCCCGGTTCAGAATTGTGGAGATGGTGGGAGCGTACGTGGAAGGGCGACCAATTCCCTTTTCCTCCAAGGCACGGATCAGGCTGGCCTCGGAATACCGGGCCGGCGGCTGTGTGAAATGCTGGTCTCGTTTCATGCCCTTTCCGTTCAGCGGTTCCCCTTCCTTCAGATCTGGCAGCGGGGACTGCTTTTCCTCTTCCTCTTCGTCGCGGCTCTCCTCATATACGGCGGTAAACCCGGAGAATTTCAATGTGGAATGGCTGGCCCGGAACATGTAACCGGAATTTTCCACCTCAATGGACAGGCTGTCATACACGGCATTTGCCATCTGGCAGGAGAGAAAACGGCTCCAGATCAGCTTAGACAGGCGGTACTGTTCGCTGGTCAGGTCCTTTTTGATCTCATCCGGAACCAAATTCACGTCGGAGGGCCGAATGGCCTCGTGCGCATCCTGCGCAGTGCTTTTCGATTTAAAGTGGCGTGTCTGGGCTGGGTAATACTCTTTGCCATAACGGCTTTCAATAAAGCCCCTGGCGGCGGAGAGGGCCTCCTCTGACAGGCGCAGGGAGTCGGTACGCATATAGGTAATCAGACCCACGGTCCCCTCTCCGGAGATATCAATGCCCTCGTACAGCTGCTGTGCGATGGACATGGTGCGGGCGGGGGTCATGTTCAGCTTGCGGGACGCCTCCTGCTGCAGGGTTGAGGTGGTAAACGGGGGGGCGGGCTGGCGGTTTTTCTCCTGCCGCTTCACCTTTTCCACGTGGAAACTGCCATCCCGAACGGCCGCAATGATCTGCTCGGCCTCCTGCTGGCTGTGGAGCTCCATTTTCTTGTCTCTGCCGTAAAACTGGGCCTTGAAGGCACCCTGGTAAGGCAGCACCCGCTCCAAATCGGCCTCGATAGACCAGTATTCCTGGGGTTGAAAGGCCCGGACCTCCTCCTCCCGCTCCACCACCAGACGGGTGGCCACCGACTGGACCCGGCCGGCGGACAGGCCGCGGCGGACTTTCCGCCATAGCAGGGGAGAGAGCTGATAGCCCACAATGCGATCCAAGATACGCCTGGTCTGCTGCGCATTGACCAGATTGCGGTCGATGGCACGGGGCGCGGCAATGGACTGATTGACCACGTTTTTTGTGATCTCGTTGAATGTGACCCGGTAAGTCTTGTCGTCCGGGATGTCCAGCAATTCCTTCAGGTGCCACGAGATGGCCTCGCCCTCCCGGTCCGGGTCGGTTGCCAAGAAGACTTTGTCGCTCCTTTTGGCCGCCTTCTTCAGGTCACTGATGACCTCTTCCTTGCCCTTGATGGGCTGGTAATCGGGTTGGAAGCCCTGTTCGATATCCACGCCGATTTTGCTCTTCGGCAAATCCCGGACATGGCCCATGGATGCCTTTACCTCATAACCCGGCCCAAGATACTTGCCGATGGTCTTTGCCTTGGACGGGGACTCTACAATTACCAAATCAGTCTTTGCTGCCATTGGATAACCTCCAGTGAAAATATATCAGAAACGGCTTTGACGAATCAGCCTCCGCCTCGCCGTATCAATGCGCGTGCTATTCCTCCAACTCCGCCAAGGCGGAAAAGCGCTTGCCCGGGTGCTCTTCCACCACTCCCTGAACCTGAAGCATGGTCAGGGCGGATAGCACCCGCTTGGCCGGGATCTGGGTCAGCTCCACCAGCTGATCGGCGGAGCATTCTTTGTCTCCAAGCGTGGCCAGTAGGGCAAGTTCATCGTCGGTAAACCGGTTTTTTTGCTCCCCGCGAGGAATCTTCTCTCGTGTGGGGCGGGCGGGTTCCGGGTCCCTGGATGACGCCGGGGCCTCGCCCGGTTTCTCCTCCCGCCGGGTATTCCGCTCGCTCAGTCTGGCCCTGGCCACCTCGGGTGTCAGTGGGGCAGAGACGGCCAGTTTACGGGGAAACCAGTCCCAATACTCCTCCAAAATATCCCGGCCGCAGGTGACCAGCTTGGCCCCCTGCTGGATCAGACGATTTGTTCCCTCACTCATAGGCGCATCCAGCGCGCCAGGCACGGCAAACACGTCCCGGTCCTGTTCCAGCGCATGGTTGACGGTACTCATGGTGCCGCCGAAGGGTCGGCACTCCACCGCCAGCACACCAAGCGACAGTCCACTGAGAATGCGATTGCGCCGTGGAAAATGATGCCCGTCATTGGCCGTGCCGGGCGGGTATTCGGAAATCAGTGCGCCCGCCGCCGCCACATCCTCGTACAGATAACGGTTTCGGCTGGGGAAGTACACATCCACTCCGCCGCCCAGGACCGAGGCCACCGGACCTCCACCCTTCAGCGCCCCTCGGATGGCACAGGAATCCAGCCCCTCGGCAATCCCGGACACCACCAGAGCGCCGCCCAGAGCTAGCTCCATCCCAAACCGCTCGGCCCACTTCTCTCCATAGGGAGAGGGTTCCCGCGTCCCCACCACGCCGATGGCCGCCTCGTCATCGAAATGGAATTCCCGGCCCTTCAGGTACAGCACCGCGGGCGGGTCCGCAATCTGCTTCAGGCGCTGGGGATAGTCGGCATCCTGAATGGTCTGGATTCGCACTTGCAGCCGTTCACAGTCGGCCAGAATTCGTTCTGCGGTATCCATCTCTTTGTCCAAAAGCGCGCGCCGGAGGGCCGAACGGACGGGAATCAGTTCGTATTCTTCCCTATCTGCGTAAAAGGCCCGCTCTGGGGTCACGAAATAATCCAGCACCGTCAAAGCGTTGACAGAGTCCATTCCCTTTCGGCTGGTGAGCCACAGCCAATAGTGCAAAGCCGTCACAGAATTCCCTCCTTTTTCCCGGATGGCACTTTGCCCGCCGTTTCAGTCCGTTCGTCCTGCTCCACATGCATGTTCATCCATCGCGAATCAAATCGCTCTTTACAAATCTTGCCCCAAACGGTATGGTATCAACTAGGAGGGGATTTTGAGATGCATTTTCCACACCGCGCCTGGGCCGTCTGCGCCGGCGGCGCAATGATGCTGTTTGCTGTTATGGGGCTTGGCTGCAACGTATTTTCCGTC
The DNA here is from genome assembly GCA_034927465.1 of Lawsonibacter sp. Taxonomy (GTDB): domain Bacteria; phylum Bacillota; class Clostridia; order Oscillospirales; family Oscillospiraceae; genus Lawsonibacter. Next base: position 1,280 of record JAYFPV010000152.1, on the reverse strand, counting down.
TATGAACCATACGTCATCGCACAAAATCACTTTACCAATGTCCAGGGCTCCTGGATTATCACCGTACGCAGCCTGTTCATTCTGGTCGGAATGATCACCGCTAATTGGACCTCCGCCCGGGTGGGGCTGCGGCGGATCGCTGTGTTCTCCGTTGGGCTGGTGGCCCTCTCCTGCTTTCTGTTCGGGACCGTGTCTGGCTTTCCGCTCTACTGTGCGGCGGGGGCTCTTACCGGACTCGGCTATGGCTGGGGTGGGATGATCCCCGTGTCTCTGCTCATCCATCACTGGTTCAAGGACCGCCAGGTCTTTGCGCTGGGTTTGGCGTCGGCAGGCAGCGGACTGGCCACCATTGTCGCTCCCGCTCCCCTCACCTGGCTGATCGAGCACTACAGTCTGTCTGCCGCCTTCTGGTGTGAGGGAGCTGTCATTAGTTTGCTGGCCCTGATGGTCCTTTGTCTGGTTCGAAGTCAGCCGGAGGATCTTGGCCTGCTTCCCTATCATCTGGGCGGCGCAGCAGCTTCCATCCCGCCGGCACGCTCTGCCCCTTCTGGAATGACCTGCCGACGCTGGGCTATGGTCTTATTCGCCATCTTTCTGATCGGGGGTCCCACCGGCATCGGGATCAGCCATGTGGGTGTGCTCTACACCACCGAGGGATACGATTCCGGCATGGTGGCCATTCTGGTCTCCTGGATCGGAGGATCGCTTATTGTGGGCAAACTCATTTATGGGGAGCTAACCGACCGCTTGGGCGGCCGGCGCTCAAACTACCTTCTGTATGGCTTGGCTCTGGCGTCCTACCTTCTGTTCTGCCTTGCTCCTTTGGGTGGAATTCTTCCCGCATTCGCGGCGGTCACAGCATTTGGTCTAAGCATGCCCATCAGCAACGTATCTTTATCCACGTGGGCCCGAGATCTCCGCGGAGACGCCGGCTTTGCTGACGGACTGAAGTGGTGCCAAACCCTTTATGCCCTGGGGCTTCTGGTTTCGGGGCCCATTCCCGGGATTCTGGCCGACGCCACCGGAAGCTACGTCCCCTCCTATTTTCTGTTTTTCCTGATGATGCTGCTCTCCATGCTTCTTTTACTCTGGGTCTACGGACGAACCAAGGCCGGTGATCGGCCGATTCCCATTCATCATTGAACTCCAATCCAGCGGCGGGCCACAGGCCCGCCGTTTTTTATCGGGTCATCTCCCACAGTACCACGGCCGCAGCCGCGGCGGCATTCAGGGACTCGCACCGCTCCCGCATAGGGATCATCAGCGTTTTCCCGCTGATC
>JAYFPV010000406.1:0-4371 GCA_034927465.1 Lawsonibacter sp. | reverse complement strand
ACAACGTTTGCGCTTACCTGATGCCGGAAGAATTTGCAATGATTTTTGACGGGAAATTGGCGAATATTTATGAAAAATTTCGAACGATTTATGAAAGCTTGATATTTGACATCAGCTGGATTTCACACTATCATTTTATTAGATCTTCTGCCATAATGTTTGACATTTTATCTTTTCCGGTATCCTGTTTAAAACGGGATGGACGATGGCAAAACATTTTAATCATGTATTTTTTCGATGGAATGCAGACGATTCTGTGCGTCTGCCGAATAAGTTGAGGAGGTAAGCACATGAGCAAGAAACTGATTTCTGATTTATTAGTTGATTATTTGGAGCGCCGGGATGTGGAGTATGTATTTGGCCTGTGCGGTCACACGGTGATTGGCATGCTGGACGCGCTGTCCCGCAGCCAAAAAGTAACGTATATCTCCAACCGGCACGAAGCGGTGGCTTCCACCGCCGCAGATGGCTATGCCAGAATTACCCACAAAGCGTCTGTGGTGATGTGTCACCTTGGGCCCGGATTGACCAACGTTCTCACCGGCGTGGCCAACGCCGCGTTCGACTCAATTCCCATGGTTGTCATCGCGGGGGACGTACCCAGCTACTACTTTGGCAAGCATCCCCATCAAGAGGTCAACATGCACGGGGATGGCACTCAGTACAAGATTCTAGAGCCGGTGGTAAAGCGGGCATGGCGGGTGGATGACGCGGAAGCCCTTCCCGACATCCTGGACAAGGCATTTCGCCTGGCGGAATCCGGTCGTCCCGGCCCTGTCCTGATCGACATACCCATGGACATGTTCTCCCGTGAGGTCGAAGAAGATCTGTGGTCCAGAACGTATAAAGATAGCCACGTAACCATGCGTCCCGCGCTGGACCCCGCAGCAGCCAAGGCCATTGCCGCCAAACTGGTGGAGGCCGAGCGCCCGGTGCTTCACGCCGGCGGCGGTGTTCTGCTGGCCCAAGCTTCCGCAGAGCTGGCCGCTCTGGCAGAATTCCTGGATATCCCCGTATCCCGCACTTTGATGGGGCAAGGCTGCCTGTCCGACTGCCACCCGCTTCTTATTGGTCAAACAGGCTTTTGGGGCATGGAGTTCACTCATTCGATCACCGTCAATGCCGATGTGATTCTTGGACTTGGAACCCGCTTTGCAGAGGCAGACAGCTCCAGTTGGTATCAGGGAATCACCTTTGACCCCGATCAGACGACGTTCCTGCAGATTGACATAGACCCCACCGAAATCGGCCGAAACTATCCGGTGGAAATCGGAGCCGTGGGCGATTTGAAACTTGGTCTGGCCCAAATTTTAGAGGAAGTAAAGCGGATCTGTCCTCATGGCAAGAGTCGCCCTGAGCTGCGGGAAAAGATCGCCACCGCGAAAGCCAGCTTCAAGAAAGCCAATGAGGCCATTTCCAATGATAGCCGCTTCCCCATGACGCCTCAGCGCATTCTGAAGGATGTAAAAGAGGTAATGCCCAAGGATTGCATCATCTTTACCGATGTGGGATGGAACAAAAACGGCGTTGCCCAGCAGTTTGATATTACGATCCCCGGCACCATCCATCATTCTTCCGGTCTGGCCACCATGGGCTTTGGCGCTTCCGCCGTACTGGGCGGTAAGTTGGCCGCGCCCGACCGCATCTGCCTGACGCTCACTGGCGACGGCGGCTTCGGCGTCAATCCAACCTGCCTGGCCACTGCCGTGGAGCAGGGCATCGCCTGCACCTGGATTGTGATGAACAACTCCGCCTTCGGCACCATCGCAGGCCTGGAGAATGCCAATTACCACACCAAATTCGGCACCGTGTTCCAAACCCCCGACGGGCAGCCCTATACTCCCCGCTGGGCGGATGTGGCGAAGGCCTATGGGGTAGAGGCCGTCTGCGTCGGCACCGCCGACGAGTTTAAGGGTGCCTTGGAGCAGGCGCTGGCCGCCAACAAGGCCGGAAAGCCGTTCTTGGTGGAAGCCCCCATGGAAAACATCGTGGTGCCCACACCCGGTTGCTGGAACATCAACGACATATACAGCCCAAGCGAATTGGTTCAGGAGGGCAAGCTGGTTCGCAAGGAAAACGGCCGGTATGTAACACCCAACCATTCCAAATCACATAACGCGAAATAAACGCCCGTCCGCATGGAAACTCTTATTTTGGGGAATACATCACCGATGTATTCCCCAATTATTCATTCTTGGCCATGTGCTTCCAAGCTTGCAGTGGCATAGTGCTCCAGAATGTAATTTTTTACCCGTTGGGTGGCAGGAGACATGGGATGCTTCTTTGACCAAGAGAGATACACAGTCCTTACAAAAGCCTGCCCTTCGTCGGCGATTGGAATCACCGACACCTTTTCATTCTTCATGGCTGGAACTTGCGGGAGCACAGAGATTCCAAACCGCAGCGCGACATACTGGAGGGCGGCGTTGCATTCCCGTACCTCAAAGACTACGTTTGGAATGACACCGCGCCGGGAAAATACCTGATCCACCTGGGTGCGCAGGCTGCTCGGCTTGTCCAGCATGACCATGGGCTCTCTGGAAAAATCCTCAAAGGTAACAAATTTCCGTTCCGCCAGCGGGTGATTGCTGGGCACCGCCACGTAGAGGGGCTGCTTCATGATGGTGACGGATTCCACCTCCTCGTCCCGGTGCATGCAAAAGGCCAGATCCAGCTCTCCCTTTTTCAGCTGGGTAAAAATATCAAAGGAGGGAGCCTCAAAAAATTGGAAGCGGATGTGGCGGTTTTCTCCTTGGCTGTATACGCCAGCCATCACGGAGGGAATCAGGGAAGATGAGATGGAGTGGAAATACCCCAAATGAACCACCTGGAGCGCGGTACCCGCCATCTGATGCAAGACATCCGCCCCTTCCTCTAGCATAGACAGTGCCTTTTCCACGTAGGGGAGGAACTGTTCTCCGTATAGGGTAAGGCAAATCTTTCTGTTCTCTTTGTCAAACAGCTTTACACCAAGCTCTTTCTCCAGCTCGCTGATTGAATAACTCAAGCTTGGCTGGGCAATGTGCAGTTCCTTGGCCGCCTGTGTGTAATGAAGCACTTGGGCCAGGGTTTTGAAATATTGCAGCTGTATCAGCGACATCCTGTTCACCTCATATATGGAACTGTAGCCGCTCCGGCGTGTGGGAAGAGGCGCTCGTTTGATTGTTGTAGTAGCAAAAGGGCGCAGCCGGAATACTAGCATAGGTTGCCTTACTGGGTTGTCCCAAACAGGGACATGAAAAAAGTCGAACGCAACGGCGGCGCAGGACCATGCCAAACACGTTCAAATTTATTATACCATGAAAGCGCTAAATTGACAGCAACAAAAACAAGGGCATATAATTGTGCTAATCGTACAGTTTTGAACGGAATGTGCGCATTCTTATAGATGCTCTCTATAAAGAAAGAAGAAACCTGGTATTGGACACCGCATGGGAATCAGGGTACAATAAATTCACAATCAATCCCATTGCAAAACAAAAATAAAAAAGGAGCGTGTAATTATGGCAAAAGAAGTTACTGCAGAGCAGATTCAAATGCTGGATGAAATGGTAGCCCGTGCCCGCGTGGCCGCAGGCGTTATTGCCACTTACGATCAGGCACATGTGGATCGCCTGTGCCAGGCGGTTGCAGCCGCCGTGTGCGATATGAAGGTTTGGGGCCCCATCTGCGACGAGGCCGTGGATGAAACAGGACTGGGTGACAAGGTGACCAAGCGCAACAAATGCAACAAGATCAAGCTAATTCTTCGGGACTGCCTGCGCGCCAAGAGCGTCGGCATCATTGAGGAGAACCCCGAAAAAGGTCTGGTCAAGTATGCTAAGCCCGTGGGCGTAATCGCCACGCTGGTACCCACCACCAACCCCTGCCTTACCCCTGCTGGCCAGGTGGTTTATGCCATTAAGGCCCGGGACGTGTTAATCTGTTCCCCCCATCCCCGTGCAAAAAATGTCACGAACAAGTGCATCAATATTATTCGCGAAACGCTGATCCGGGAAGGCGCCCCCGCAGACATCATTCAGGGCATTGCCGAACCCAGCATCACTCTGACGCAGGAGCTGATGAAGCGCTGTGACCTGGTCATTGCCACCGGCGGTCGTCCCATGGTCAAGTCCGCATACTCCTCCGGTACGCCCGCCTTCGGTTCCGGTGCCGGTAATGCCACTGTTATCATCGACGATACCGCTAACACGCCCGAGCGCCAGAAAGAGGCTGCGATGAACAGCCGGATTTCCAAGACCTCTGACTTTGGCTCCGGCTGCTCCTGCGATGGCAACCTGGTCATCCACGAGTCTGTCTATGATGGATTTGTAGAGGCTCTGGTGAAAGAGGGCGCTTACCTGGCCAACGAGGAAGAAGCGGAAAAGCTGA
>JAYFPV010000505.1:0-4022 GCA_034927465.1 Lawsonibacter sp. | reverse complement strand
AAGAAATCGACAGGTTCGACAGCTGGCTGATGCCTTGGAGGTAGGAACTGAACTGGATGTGTTCGAGGCAGCTATGGCACTGGAAAAGCAAAGCAGGGAAGATCTGACCAAGGAATTGGATGAGCTGGAAGGAGAGCTTGGGGCCCGGATAGCCAGCAGCTCCGATCGCCGCCGTCTGTTTCGGAGCGTGGAGTTGGTGCGTCGGCTGCGTGCCGCCGCCAGACTGAATGCGAATCCGGGTCAGTTATCAGGCTGGTTGTGTGCCGGAATGTTTTAAAAACGCGAATGGCCACAGAAACGCAGGCATGTGCTGAGGCGGATTACCAACCGCCCGGTCCCCTGCCGTTTGACCAAAAAAGGAGAACGACACCTATGGTAGAGATTATCAGTGTCCATTTTAAAGACGGCGGCAAACAATACTATTTTAATCCCGATGGACAGCAGTTTCAGATCGGGGATGGGGTCATTGTGGAAACCTCCAGGGGTACCGAGTATGGGCAATGTGTGCAGGACAACTCCATGATAGACGAAATCGAGCTGATCGCGCCTCTGCGCCCTGTGATTCGAAAGGCCACCGAGGAAGATGAGAAGACGGTGGTGAAAAACAAGGAAAAGGAAGGGAAGGCCTTTTCTATCTGCCAGGAGAAGATTGCCGAACATGGGTTGGACATGAAACTGGTGGATGCGGAGTATAGCTTCGAGGGAAATAAGGTTCTATTTTTCTTTACCTCTGACGGCCGCGTGGATTTCCGGGCGTTGGTAAAGGATCTGGCCAGTGCCATTCATGCGCGCATTGAATTGCGTCAGATTGGCGTTCGGGATGAGGCAAAGATGCTGGGCGGGTTGGGGATCTGCGGCAAACCGTTTTGCTGCTCTCAGTTTCTGGATGAGTTCCAGCCGGTGTCCATTAAAATGGCCAAAACGCAGAATTTGTCGCTGAATCCCACGAAAATATCAGGTACTTGCGGGCGGTTGATGTGCTGCTTAAAATATGAGCAGGAAGCCTATGAGGACTTGGTAAAGCGCGCACCAAAGCAGGAGTCTTTTGTGGAGACTCCGGATGGCGCGGGCACGGTGTCCAGTGTCAATTTGCTGCGCCAAACGGCTCAGGTCCGGCTGGAATCGGCTCCGGAGGCACCCAAGAGTTATCACAACAGTGAATTGTGCATTATCCGAAACGGAAAAGGAAAACGGCCGGAGGGCTATGTAGAACCCCCGCTGGTAATGCTGGCCAAGCTGCGCCGTCAGCCAGAGCAGGAGCCGACTGTGCTTACAGAGAAGGCGGTGCTTTGTTCAGAGCGGGAGACAGTAGATTCCAAGCAGGAGCTGTCTGCACCCAAGCCTGTGGAATATTCCGAGCAACAGGAAGAAGAAGGGCAGCGCCCTTCCCACAGCCGGAGAAATCGAGGCAAAGGACGCCGGCCCAGAAGTGAAGGCGAGACGGCGAAGGAGCCTCGGCAGGAACAGTCCAGGGGTAGCGAGCCACCTTTTCAGGAGAAGCGCAGACCAAACCCGCCCAAGGCGGTTCGGGAGGGGGAGCAAGGGGTAGCACCTCAGGAGAGTGGGGAGAAAAAAACATTCCGACGGCGCCATCGTCGACCAAGGGGAAACGGGGAAGGGAAGACCCTGCCTCCCCAGGAGTAGGGGAGCGACTGTGTGTGAAATGGACCGGACGCGGCCCGGGGAATGAGCGGATGTGATAGCAAAGGGCTCCGACCGCTCCCGTTGGGAGTGGACGGAGTCCTTTGTTATAGGAGAGAAAAGAGAGGGGAATACGCAAGGATGGCCGAGTTTTTTAACGCGATCTCCGCGGTTTTAATGCTGTTTTGCCTCATGGCGGTGGGGTATGGACTGGGGTTGCTGGGGTGGATGACCGCTTCCGAGAAAAAATTTATCAGTCGGTTTGTGGTCAACGTGGCCGTTCCGTGCAATGCAATTGTGGGCTTGGTAAAAAATCTGAGCCACGATGATCTTCTCAAGGCTGGGGTGATGCTGGCTTCGGCACTGCTTGGTATTTCTGTGACGTTAGTATTGGGTGCCATTGCAGCAACTGCGCTGAAGCTGCCGAGAAGCCGCTGGGGAGTCTTTACTTCGATGGCAGGCACCTCCAACACCTTATTTATCGGATTGCCCTTGTCCACTCAGCTCTTTGGGGAGGTATGTATTCCTTTCGTCATGGTTTACTATCTGTCCAGTTCCATGCTGACGCAAACCTTGGTGGTTATGTTGATTGAGCGGGCAGGGTCTGCGGAACCAAAAGGGTTTGGGTTCAAACGAATTTTAAAAGATTTGTTTACTAAGCCACCAGTGCTTGGGGTGCTGACCGGCGTTTTATTGCTGGTACTGAATTTGCATCCTCCGACTCTGTTTCTGAAGTTTGCAGAGTACATGAGCAATACCGTTACACCGCTGGCCCTGATGTATTGTGGCTTTATCGTGTATGAGGTGGGATTGAAAAACCTTCGGTTTCTCCGCGGGATCCCAACGATGCTGGTGATCCGACTGTTTCTCTCACCATTGATCTGTGCGGGACTGTGTTACTTTACCGGAATTTCCGGTCTGGCGCAAAGTGTCTTTATTGTGGAGTCCGCGCTGCCCGTAGTCAGCCAGATTACCGTGATGGCGGGGGCCTATGGAGCGGATGAGGAGTATGCCGCGATTGGCGCATGTTTGTCCATGCTTGGTTGTTTCTTCACCATTCCGGTGCTTATGCTGTTGTTGGGGTGAGTTGATGTGTGGATGATGCTGGGGGCGGCAGCCATAATCTGATTATCCAGCACGCATTTATTTATCCACAGCACGGGGGTGGTGGCGGATTCCCACTTGATTGCGATGGATTCTGCCCCTGGTTGATATACCTAGGCGATTCAGAAGGCGGTAATGCGTCTCAAGAGGAAAGAAGCTCCCCGGAGGAACCCAAGGTTTCTCCGGGGAGCTATTTGATTCGTTTTGCAAGCCAAAATGCACTCGGAACAAAATCAGCAGAAGGTGTTGCTGAGTGTTCCGATGTTCTGGATGATAATATCCACTTGATCGCCGGGCTTAAGCCAATTTTTTTTGTCGGCGGGGTAGCCGTGCATTACGCCCTGAGGGGTGCCGGTGAAGATCAGATCTCCCGGCAGAAGGGTGAGATGGCGCGAAAGGTCGGCAATGACTTGCTGGACGGAGAAAATCATATCGGAGGTGTTGGAATTCTGCCGCAGTTCCCCATTGACTACGCTGGCGATATCCAAGTTGTTTGGATCCAGTTCTCCGGCCGGAACCAGACAGGGGCCGACGGGGGCAAACCCATCCAAGGCTTTGGACAGGACCCACTGTCCGCCGCGGGCAAATTGCAGGTCCCGAGTGGACAGATCGTTGCCGCAGGTATAGCCATAAACATAGGAAAGCGCGTCCGCCTCGGACACATTCCGGGCGGGCTTGCCCATGACTACTACCAGCTCGGCCTCATAATCATATTCCTTGTAGTCTGGCATCAAGCGGATACAGTCTCCGTGGGCGGACAGCGCGTTGCCGAATTTAGTAAACAGCACTGGATACGCAGGTAGTGGCAAATTACACTCCTTGGCATGTTGACGATAGTTTAAGCCAATGCAGAAAATGCGGTCGGTTCCGGTGACCACGGGAGCCAGAGGGGCCTGGGTGAAGCATTGGGCGCCCTCACTCAGCTTAGACAGTAGCTCCAGTCCCTGCTGGCCCATGCGGATGGCGTCCATCATGTTCTCAAACGGGAGATGCGTACCCCGGCGAGCCGCTTCGGCCAGGACGTCTACAATGCCTTGCTCTGTCTGAATACCCAGAGACGGGGCGCAGTGATTCCAAATTTGTACCAGCTTCATAGAGACTCCTCCTTGTATTTGGACAAATGAATCGGGTGATCCTCCCACGGCTGAGTAGAGGCGTCAGCCCCGGTAGATGCGGGGAAGGCTTTATACCTCAGGAGAAGCTTCTTCCGTCCGCGTAAGTGCGATGCTTAAATCGTCCAGCTGCTTGGCATCCACCATGTCCGGGCAGGCCATCAT
>JAYFPV010000377.1:0-4254 GCA_034927465.1 Lawsonibacter sp. | reverse complement strand
GATGAGCGATACCGTTGCCGCATTGGGGGTTCAGTCCACGCCGATCTCCTTCTCTGAGCTGTATTCCGCCATTCAGTCCGGCACCGTGGATGGAGCCGAGCAGCCCAACTCCGGCTATGTTTCCAACAAGTTCTACGAGGTTGCCCCCAATTACATTCTGACTGGTCACACCTACTCCCCCGGTATGATCCTGATGAGCGAGCAGTCCTGGAACAAGCTGGACGCCGAAGATCAGCAGCTGCTGAAAGATGCCGCCACCGAGACCGAGGATTGGAACCGCGCTTCCATTGAAGAACTGGACGCCAAGCTGCTCCAGCAGGCCAAAGATGCCGGTGCGAACGTCATCGAAGTTCCGGATAAGACCCCGTATATCGAGGCGACAAAGCCCGTGGTTGAAAAATACGCCGCCGGTCAAGAAGACCTGTATAACAAGATTGTCAATATGAAATAACGCCGGTACCTTTCGACCCGCTTTCATAAAATGAACAGCGGGTCGAACTTATGAAGGTAACAAAACGTTTCGTTAGACGGGAGGAAAAAATATGGATAGAGTCACACGTTTTTTTGACATTGTCTATCGGTTCTTTATGACAATCTGCAAGATATTCTTTGCCCTCATGATTATTTTGACAAGCTACGTCGTATTTAACCGCTTTGTTCTGAAGGGCTCGCTGCCCTGGGGCGAGCCAATCATTCTAATGTGCATGGTGTATATGTGCATGGTATCCGCGGCGCTGGCTATCCGCAAGGATACGCACATCCGCATGACGGTGATTGATATGTTTTTACCAGATAAAGTGCTCTGTGTGCTGCGTGCACTGGCACAAGTTTGCATCTTTGCGTTTTCTGGCTTCATGATTGTCTATGGCTGGCGGTTTTCCATGGTCGCCGGACGCAACGTCATCACGGGTGTTGGGATCAAGTCTATGTGGCTGTATCTGTCCGTCCCCTTTGCGGGGATCGCGCTCTGCCTGATGGAGGTTGAGCGGTTAATCAACTTTTTTGACCGGTGGCGGCGTGGGGTGACGCTGCTTCAGATTGAGCGGGAGCAAGACACGCTGAAGCAGGCGGAAGAAAACCGCCTGCGCCTGCAGAGACAGCAGGAGCGTGCACGAAAGGAAGGGGACCAAGCATGACAAATACAGCCGTACTGATTCTGGTCGTATCCTTTTTTGCAATGATCATTTTGCGGTTTCCCATCGCATTCGCCATCGGCCTCTCCAGTATTTTCACCTCGCTCTACCTCGGCGTGCCGCTGGAGCAGATCGCCCAGCTCATGGTCAAGGGCGTGAAGGTGTTCAGCCTGATGGCGGTGCCGTTCTTCATTATCGCCGGTGAAATTATGGGCGCGGGCGGCATTTCAGACGTGCTGATCTCCCTGGCGGACGCGCTGATCGGCTGGGTTCGCGGCGGACTTGCTATGGTGAACGTGGTCGCTTCCATGTTCTTCGGCGGGATCTCCGGCTCCTCAACTGCGGACACCGCCTCTCTCGGTACCATCCTTATCCCCATGATGAAGGAGCAGGGCTATGATGGGGAGTTCGCCACCAATATCACCATGACCTCGTCCGTGCAGGGGCTGCTGATCCCGCCCAGCCATAACATGGTCCTGTATGCCACCGTGGCAGGCTCTGTTTCCGTCGGGCGTCTCTTCCTGGCGGGCTATATGCCGGGCATTGTCCTGGGGATTGCGCTGTGTATCTACTCCTATATCCAGGCGGTGAAGCACAACTATCCAAAGGGCTCTCCCTTTTCCATCAGAAACGTCATCCGTGCGTTGGCTAAATCCATCTGGGGCCTGCTGACCATCATGGTGGTGGTCGTCGGCGTGGTCGCCGGCGTGTTTACCCCCACCGAGTCTGCGGCCATCGCGGTGGTCTGGTCCATCTTTGTATCAACCTGCATCTATCGAAAAATTAAGTTTAAAGACCTGTGGCATCTGATGGAGCGTTCGCTGTCTACCCTCGCCATCGTACTGATTCTGATTTCCACTTCCCAAGTGTTCGGCTGGCTGCTGACCTACCTGAAAATGCCGGAAATGATTGCCTCGGGCATTTTGGGCATTTCGGACAACCCCATTATTGTTATGCTGATTCTGAACGTACTGATGCTGCTTCTGGGCACAATTATGGACATGTCTGCTATCATTCTAGTGACAACGCCCATCCTGCTGCCCATTGCTGTCAGCGTCGGTGTGGATCCTGTGCACTTTGGCGCAATCATGATCCTGAACCTCGGCATCGGTCTGCTGACACCACCGGTAGGCGGCACGCTGTTTGTCGGCTCGGCAGTTTCCGGCATTAAGATTGAGCGCCTGATCAAGGGTCTGCTGCCGCAGCTGGGCGTTATGGTAATTGTGCTGCTGATTATCACCTATTGTCCGAAACTGGCCATGTTCCTGCCCAACCTGTTTATGCCAATCGGCGGCTAAAAGGAGATGCAATTACGTTGAAGACCTTTCTGGATTCTGATTTTCTCTTGGCGTCCCAAGCCGCTAAGGTATTGTACCACGACTATGCAGAAAAAATGCCCATCGTAGACTATCACTGCCACATCAACCCGGCTGACATTGCCGATGACAAGCGGTATTCTAGCATTACAGAGGTGTGGTTGGGCGGCGACCACTACAAATGGCGCGCCATGCGCTGCAACGGCATTCCCGAACGGCGCATTACCGGTACTAAGGACATAGACCCCTACGACACGTTTTTGGCATGGGCCGAGACGCTGCCGCGCTGCGTCGGCAACCCGCTGTACCACTGGACTTATCTGGAGCTGAAAAAATACTTCGGCATTACCGAGGCATTGACTCCGGCAAATTGTGCGGACCTTTATGCCCGCTGCAACCGGCGGCTGACCGATCCCGATATGACCGTACGCGGCATCATCGCACAGTCCAACGTACGGCTGATCTGCACGACGGACGATCCGGTGGATGATCTGGCCGACCACGCCAGAATTGCGGTCGACCCCACCTGCACAGTTAAGGTACTGCCCGCCTTCCGGCCGGATAAGGCAATGAACATTGACAAGCCCGGTTTTGCGGACTATCTCACGCGGCTGGCAGCCATAGTTGGATATGAAATCAACTGTTTTGCCGATCTGCGGCGGGCGCTGCTTGCGCGGATGGACTACTTCCAGTCCCGTGGCTGCTGCGTGTCCGACCACGCACTGGACCATCCGGTTTATGCCCCGGCAACCCACGCGGAACTGGACGCAATCTTGTCCCAGGGTAAGCAGGGGCCGGTTTATGGAAAGCAGGCAGAGCAGTTTAAAACTGCCGTGCTGCTGGCGCTGTCCGAACAATACCACGCATACGGCTGGGTGATGCAGCTGCACTATGGCTGCATCCGCAACAATTCTTCCAAAATGTTCGCAGCGCTAGGACCGGATACCGGCTTTGACAGTGTGAGCGATGCGGGCGGTGCGCAGGCGCTGGCCAATCTGCTGAACGCAATGGAGCGCGGCGGCCACCTGCCCAAAATGGTACTCTATTCCCTCAACCAGTACGACAACGAAACGATTGCGTCCATTGCGGGCTGCTTCCAAACGGACGGCGGTTGTGCCGCGCGGATTCAGCTGGGTGCGGCGTGGTGGTTCAACGACCACAAATCCGGCATGGAAAAGCAGCTGACCGACCTGGCAAACTTAGGTGTGCTGGGCAGCTTCATTGGCATGCTGACTGACTCGCGCTCCTTCCTGTCCTACACCCGGCACGAATATTTCCGCCGCATCCTGTGCAACCTGATCGGCACATGGGTGGAAAACGGAGAGGTACACGCGGACATGGCGGTACTTGGGCAGCTGGTACAGGATATTTGCTACAACAACGCGGTGAAATTCTTTGGCTTCGAGGTCTAAGGAGGGAATACGATGGAGACATTAAACTATCAGACGCTGAAGGCGTCGGACTATTCAGGCTATGTGCTGGAGCGCGCACCGGAGCGGGTACTGCAATTCGGCGAAGGCAATTTTCTGCGCGCATTTGTCAACTATTGGTTTGACATGGCCAATGAAAAAGCGGGCTGGAACGGCAAGTGCGTGCTGGTACAGCCCATTGCCCAGGGGCTAACCGAGCTGATTAACGCACAACAAGGACTTTACACCCTCTATCTTCGCGGACGGCAAAACGGGGAAAAGGTCAATGCAAAGCGTGTCATTTCGTCGGTCAGCCGCTGCCTGAATCCGTATGAAAAGGCAGATTACAATGCCATGTTGGCGGTGGCGGCGTCGGATGAGTTGGAATACATCGTG
>JAYFPV010000500.1:0-5866 GCA_034927465.1 Lawsonibacter sp. | reverse complement strand
CGGATGGCGTCAAAATCCGTGACACCCAGCACGATGTTGGGGACGTAATGTCCGTCCATGACATCAAAATGAATGGCATCCACGCCGCTTTTTTCAAAGCTGGCCAGATATTCTTTCAGTTCCCATGGCTTACAGCACATGACGGAAGGGAGAATGGGAATATGTTTTTGATTCTTCATAATCTATTTCCTTTTTGAAGGCAGGCTGGTTATTCCGGCTCTGCAATCGGCTCAGCGCCGTCGATGCGCCGTTTTTTAACTGTCTGTGCGGACCCTTTCGGCGTCCGCACAGACATCTGACCAAGGGTTTACACTTGATTCTGCCGACGCGGAAGGATATGCTGGTCCGCGCCCCCGTTATCAGGTATATGCGCCGCAGAGTGCCTTCAGTCCGACCAGGATAAAGCCCAGTACGAAGATGATTCCCACGATGGTCAGCGGTTTCACGCGCTTTTTCAGCAGGCCCCAGACGCCCAATACTACCAGCAACGGCAGAATACCGGGAAGCAGAGCGTCAAACACGCCGGTCTGCAGATTAAATTCCACCGCGCCGAGGGAGTTGGTAAATGTATAGTTTACGAAGGATAAATCCAGTGCCACATTGCTGACCGTCATACTGCCGACCACCATCAGACCCACAATGCTTACCGCTTCCAGAATTCTGTTGATCAGTCCAGTGCGCAGCAGCTCCACGATGGCGCTTTTGCCCTTGTGGTAGCCCAGCATGTACATGTTGTAGCCGAGGCCAAGCATCAGAACTTTGTAGCAGATCTCAAACAGAATGGGACCAGCAAAGTTTCCGGCCAGAGCCAGCTGAATGCAGATGCCTGCAAGAATTGGATATGCGATGGACTGGGAGACGGTGTCGCCGATACCAGCCATGGGGCCCATCAGTGCAGAACGCAGGGAGATAATTTCATCCGCAGAGATGTCCTCGCCGTTAGCACGCTTTTCCTCCATAGCGGCAGTAATACCATGAATGATGGTACCCATCCAAGAGGGCTCGGTATTGAAAAAGATCAAATATTTTTTCAGCTCCGCCGCCTGCTGCTCCTTCGGATACAGCGCACGGACAATCGGCATGAAGGCATTGGTGTTGCCCAGGCCCTGCAGACGTTCATAGTTATAGCAGGTCTCCGAGGAATAACCCAATAACCAGTTTTTTACTAGATCGGATTTTTTTAGTTCCGCCATAATTACTCACCTACCTTTTCTGCTTTCATGGAATTGGCATAGTTATACAGCAGCACGGCGATAATCACGCCGAGCACGGTAATAACCATGGTGCTCAGGCCAAAGAATTTTGCCAATGCAAAGCCGAAAAAGAAGAACGGGGTAATCTTCTTCTTATTGAGGTAATTCAGCAGCATCGCGATACCGAGGGCAGGCATCAGTCCGCCGACGATTGAGAAAGCGTCCATAATCCACGTTGGGAAGGAGGTTAACCACTTTCCGAATGGGGCGCCAAGCATGACGATCAGGAACGCGGGCACGCCGTTGATTGCCAGAGAAACGAAGAAAGACGGAACATAGTTGCAGAAACGAACCATCTTGATGTTGCCGGCTTCCAAATACTTGTCAGCCAAGTGAACCCACAGCGCGTTGATGCTCATGTACGTATTCCAGGAAAGAACGGCGACACTGCCGAGAATGACGCCGATGGTGGTGGCGGTTGCAATATCCATGCCAGAAACCAGCGCCAGTGCGGTGCCAACAGGGCCTGCAAACATCGGATTGCCTGGCATGGAACCGCCGGCGGTAATGAATCCAACATACGGAAGGTTGATTGCCGCGGCAATCATCATGCCCTCCATAGGCTGGCCCATTACAATACCGATCAGAAATCCGGACCAGATCGGGTACAGCCAGGTTCTCGTAACAGCATGACTGAACCACCATGTACAGCAAGTGGTGACGAGCGCTACCAAAATTGCTTTGATGATCAAATTTCTCACTCCTTCTTTTATTCAACAGGCAACTTACGGATGGTTCTTGGCTCCGGACGTACCCCCCCTCAATGCACGGTTTTTCTGCCGGCGTCATGGTTCAATCGGATAGCCTTTTGGCAGATGCGACTGCAGAATTCTGCGCACTTCCCCGGAATCGCCGGCGCGCAGAATCTCCTTTGCCGCCGCTTGCAGTCCGGCGGCGTTCAGCATGGTAAGGCGCTTCTTTGTTTTCAATACTTTCGATGGAGAAACACTGAGCTTGTGAATGCCAAGTGCTGCAAGCGCCGCTAGTCCCAGCCCGTCTCCCGCCATCTCCCCACACAAAGAGCAGGCAATTCCGTGCGCGTCCGATACTGCGATGGTATGCGAGATCAGACATAGCACGGCGGGATCCAAAAAATCGCAGAGCGAGGCGATCCGACTGTTCATCCGGTCGGCTGCGTAGGTATATTGCGTAAGGTCGTTGCTGCCGATGCTGACAAAGTCCACCAGCCCGGCCATCTGCTCCAGCAGCAGCACGGCGGATGGGATTTCCACCATGATGCCAATTTTAGTCTCCACTCCATAGGGAATTCCTGCCTCGCGCAGCTGCGCCTTCGCCTGTTCCAGCGCGGCCCGCGCGGCAATCAGTTCGCTGCGCTGTGCGATCATGGGAAACATAATCAACACGGTTCCGTCGGCACCAGCCCGCAGGATGGCCCGCAGCTGCGGCAGGAAAATCTCTGGCCGATCCAGACAGATGCGAATGGCGCGATACCCCAAAAAAGGGTTTTCCTCCTGCGGAAGATCCAGATAATCCACTTTTTTATCTCCACCGATATCCATGGTGCGGATGGTAAGCGGCAGACCGTTCAGCTTCCTGGCCGCATAGCTATAAATATGATATTGCTCCTCCTCAGATGGCAGTTTTGCGCGGTTCATATACAGAAATTCCGTACGAAACAGACCCACGCCGTCAATCCCACGTCCCAGCGCCCGCTCCAGGACCATCGGTTCCACGATGTTGGCATGCACCTCAATCCGGACGCCATCTTCCGTGAGAGGCTGTGTGTCGATGTATTGCTGCAGTTGCGTACGCTCTGTCTGCCAAGCCCGCTCCTTTTCAACGGCAGAAACCTGTTCGCTCTCACTAAGAGCACAGGAAAAAGTCCCCGCGTCGGCATCCAGGAAAACCGGCTCGCCACTTTCTGCGGACGTTGCGCCGCCGCAGGCAACCACAGTCGGGATCTCCAGACCGGAGGCCAGGATAGACGCATGGGAGGTCCGGGTGCTGGTTTCAACCGCGATCCCGCGGACATGTTCCAGCGCCGCGGTCATCAGCATGGACGGCAGCAAATCGTGGGCAACCACAATGCAGTCATCCGTCAGCCCCACAAGACTGGGATAGGAAGCTCCCACAAGTCTGCAGGCCAGACGCATGCCCAGATCATGTACATCCTCGGCCCGTGCCGACATGTAAACGTCATTCAGCTCGCGCAGCATTTGCTCCTGCTGTAAGGCGGCTTGTAACACGGACGCCTGGGGCGTATACCCCGCTTTCAGTGCCGCCTCAATGCCCTCAAGGAAGCATTCGTCCTCCATCATAGCCAGCTGTACCTCTGCGAGCGCCTCGCAGGCGGTACCGTCGGTATGCGCCGCCGCGGCGCCGGTAATATCCGCGCGAAATTCCTCCATGGCACGGCGCACGGCCTGCATGGACTGCTCCGCTGGCGCGGCAGTCCGCTCATGCAGATCAAACCTGGGCAGTTTCGGCAAAATGCGGCAGGAGGCCAGCGCGCATCCGGAACACACCGAAATTCCTTTGCAGACTGTCATTTTTACTCCTCCAGTGCGGCAATAAAATCAGCGATTTCCCGGGCCGCCGCCGCGTCGCCTTCGCCGTCCGCACTGACGAGCAGCTGTTCACCCGCTTTAAAACATCCGTGCAGCAGACTGAAGATGCTTTTGGGGTTGCAGGCGCGTTCTCCGCAGGAAAGCGTAATTTCATTCGGGTACTTTTTACAAAAGGCGGACAGCTGCGCCGCTGGCCGCGCATGCAGCCCCGATGGATTTTTAACAATTACCTCCAGTGTGGTCATAAAAAAGGCTCCTTTCCGATTCAAGCCAACAGATCGGTTTAAACGTATTTGCCCGGTTTCGCAGGAGTCCGTTCTCTCTTCGCCTGCCAATACGACACAATCCCGGTGCTCAATCCTGCAAACACATCACACAAGATATAATGCAACATTCGTGCCAAAACAATTTTTTCTTGTAATTACAGTGGGTTCACGCTTGGAAATAAAAAGTGTTTTAAGTGTTTGACACGGTTTAAAGGTGTTCGCTGCCGTTCAAACGAAACGATATGCAGCGCGGGAAAATGCCGATTCCCCCCCAAAAAAACGCCGCCGGGGGTTCTGTGTCAGCCACAGAACCCCCGGCGGGGCGTTAATTTTCAGACCACCTCAGTGGATCAGGGCGAGGGACAGGATCTGCTCGATCATGTCGTACTCCTCGTCGGAAACGACGATGTGATATACGGAGGCCAGAGGAGCCAGAGCAGCGGTTAGATCCGCAGCCGCGCGGACCGCTGGAGCCGGCAGCTGGGGGGTATCAAACAGAATCCGCTCCACCATGGCGGCCAGGTGAATGGTCAACATAATACGCTTTCCCTGCCGCAGCTCCCCACGGCTGTCTTCCAGCGCGGAGCATACCCGCTTCAGATACGGCTGCATCTTGTCACCGCTGAGATAGAAGAGATAGCCGTCCAGATATTTCCCGGAGTAAAACGTGTTTTCACATAGCTCGCCGCCCGACTCGGCCGACAGCGTCAGAAGACGGTGTCTCACATGGCGGCCGTCGAGGATGGCGGAAAGGCGCTGAATTCCATTCCCCAGCACAAATTCATCCAGAGGAATGAACGGAACCCCAGTCTCCAGCCCCACGTCCATTCCCACAATGCACAGGATATCCGTGTTGGTGGAAAGCGCGGAGATACTGTCGTGCAGACTGCTGACGGAGGGAATGTCCATCGTTATAATTTCAATTTCAGACGACAATTCAAAGGAGCTTTCAATGATTTTTTTCAGCCGCACGGCCACCCCACAGCCGGAAAAACAGGCCGCCACGATGGCGCGTCTGCCGGTATCGGCGGCAAGCTGTGTATTTTCATGGGCGGAAAGCTCCCGGTAATTGCTCTTCATGGTGGTCAGGTGGCGATATACCTGCTGCGCGGGCGCATGTTTTTCCTCCATCAGCAGCGCCGCCTCGATCACCATGGAGGTGTTAATGTCGTCTAGTACATACAGTGGTGTTCCATAGGATTTGCCCATCTCGGAGCAGAGCTTCATCAGGCGCTTGTAATCCGTGAGAATGAGGATGCTGCTGTAACCGCTCATTTCGTCCAGCCGCGCCTCGATGATGTGGCGCAGCGTTTCGTCCGTGAGCTTGTCCTCCGCGTCCAGAGTGGCAACATACTCCTTGTTCAGAAGGGTGTTTGCCACGCGGGCCATTGTGCCCGCGCTACCCAGAGCTTGACATATAACGAGCAGTCCGCTGCGGTGACTGGGATCGCATTCGCTGATAATCTGCTGCAGCAGATTGGCGAAGAGGCCCACTTCCTCCGCTGGTACGGCAATGCCGCAGTCCGTGCGCAGATATTCCGCCATCTGCTGTGAGACATCGAAGAGCGCGGGCCGGTCTTCCCGAATGCGTCCCAGCACCGGACTGATCCGGATGGACTTGCCCAGACGGATACGGGTCAGCAGCGTGTCAATATGGGAGGCCAAAATCATGCGGTAACGTTCATCCAGCGTAATGCCAAGCTCACAAATCACCAGATCGCCGGTTTTCTGCGCCGTCCGCACGGCCTCTTCAGACAGAGGCGACTCTAAGGCTTCGCCGTCCGCGGCGCTGTGCCGGTCCATCAGGCGGCGGATGTAG
>JAYFPV010000029.1:0-1651 GCA_034927465.1 Lawsonibacter sp. | reverse complement strand
TCCGGTGGAGGTCTCCCCCCTGACCAAGCGGAGCCCCACCGATCCAAGACTGACCGAGCGGTTCGAGCTGTTTATCTGCCACAGTGAGCTGGCGAACGCATACTCCGAGCTGAACGATCCCATTGACCAGCGTCAGCGCTTTGAAAAGCAGGCGGAGCTGCGGGACCGGGGCGATGACGCGGCCGAGATGCTGGACGAAGATTTCCTGACCGCATTGGAATACGGTATGCCCCCTACGGGCGGCATGGGGATTGGAGTGGATCGCAGCGTCATGCTGCTGACCGGCTCCGACACCATCCGAGAGGTCATTTTGTTCCCCACCATGAAGCAGCTTGACTAAACGCATCAGAAAAATAAGACGCCCCTGGCCTAATCGGAAACGATCAAGGTCAGGGGCGTTTATCATGCTGTGTTCAGGAGTGGGACATTGTGGGATCAGGGTGCATGGATGGAAGTTAAAAATCGTAGAAAAGCCGCTTTGCCCGCTTGATTCCGCTTGTACACGCCGGCGTGTTCCAGCACCTGGGCGAAGACCAGCCCGGTTTCCCGCTGGACAATCTCCTGCGCGTTTTCCCGGGTGATGTGAGAGCGGGAGCGAATTTGCTCCGCCCAGTTAGCGTGTTTGGCGGTCCGTTCATTGGAACGCAGGTCGGCCCCGGTCACCAGAGTATCGGCCACGGCGGCCAGCTCCTCCTTCAGCCGAGCGGGCAGAACCGCCAACCCCATCACCTCAATCAGGCCGATATTTTCCTTTTTGATGTGATGCAGCTCTGCGTGGGGATGATACAGGCCAAGGGGATGCTCGTCTGTGGTCAGATTGTTGCGCAGGACCAGATCCAGCTCAAACTGCCTGCCCCGCTTTCGGGCAATGGGGGTAATGGTGTTATGGGGTACCCCGTCGGTTTCGGCAAAAATCATGGCGCTCTCGTCGGTGTAGCCACGCCAGGCGGTGAGCGTATGGTCGGCCAGCGCTACAAGCCGGTCCGGATCTTCCGAGGAAATTCGGATGACCGACATGGGCCACTTGACGATGCCCGCCGTCACATCCCCGAAGCCAGGGAAGGAAACGGGGACCTCCACCGGAGCCTTCTCCATGGCAAAGGCATACCGTCCGCCCTGAAAATGGTCGTGGGCCAAAATGGAACCGCCCACAATGGGCAGGTCGGCGTTGGAGCCCACGAAATAGTGGGGGAACTGGCGGACAAAGTCCAGCAGCTTGGCAAAGCATGCCCGGTCGATCTGCATAGGGGTATGGATGCGGTTGAGGCAGATGCAGTGTTCGTTGTAGTACACGTAGGGGGAATACTGCAAAAACCACTCAGAGCCGTGGATAGTGATGGGCACGATGCGGTGGTTTTGTCGGGCGGGGTGGTTGATCCGTCCGGCGTATCCCTCGTTCTCCGCGCACAGCGCGCACCGCGGGTAGTTGGAGGCGGGTAGGCTCCGGGCAGCCGCGATTGCCTTGGGGTCTTTTTCGGGTTTAGAGAGGTTGATGGTGATGTCCAGCGCCCCGTACTCGGTATCCGTCTTCCACTGCATGTCCTTTGCAATGCGGTCTCGGCGGATGTAGTTGGTATCCTGGCTGAACTGGTAATACCAGTCGGTGGCCTGTTTGGGGCCTTGGGCATAAAGAGCCCTGAACTGATCAATG
>JAYFPV010000111.1:0-2503 GCA_034927465.1 Lawsonibacter sp. | reverse complement strand
GCGGCCCGCCCGTTCCATCTTACCGGGCAGTACTTTTGTGTTATTCAAGACGGTCCGTAGGGTGCACCGGTATAGTTTTCCTTCCTTTGGGCTATATTTTCCTGGAAGTCTTGCACTTCCCGATGGCGAATACTATAATATGAAGGATGAACAGAAAACTTGAATTTTGAGGTGCCATATCATGGATTTTAAGATACAGGATTACATTTGCCCTGGCAAGCATGCCCATCTGGTTGGAATCGGAGGGGTCTCCATGGCTCCTTTAGCCGAGGTGCTGCACGGAGCCGGTGTGGTTGTCACCGGCTCTGACCTGCACGACAGCGCTTCGGTTCACCATCTCCGCTCTCTCGGCATTCCCGTCACCATCGGTCACCTGCCGCAAAGCGTAGAGGGGGCCGGCTGCGTCATCCGCACGGCCGCTGTCCACGACGACAATCCCGAAATTGCCGCGGCCCGCGCCGCAGGCATACCAGTGTTTGAACGGGCCCAAGCCTGGGGTGCCATCATGCGCCACTACAAACACGCTTTGTGTGTGGCGGGTACCCACGGAAAAACCACGACTACCTCCATGTGCACCCACATTTTTTTGGCCGCTCAGCGTGATCCCTCCGTGATGATAGGCGGCGTTCTCCCCGCTCTGGGCTCCGGCCACAGGGTCGGCAAAGGGGACACCATCATTCTGGAGACCTGTGAGTACTGTGACTCGTTTCTCTCTTTTTTCCCCACGGTGGCAGTTATCTTGAATGTGGATGCCGACCATCTGGATTATTTCGGGAATCTGGACCATGTCAAGCGTTCCTTCCGGCGTTTTGCTGAGCTGGTGCCGGAGAACGGCTTTGTGGTGGCCGACCGGGACGATTCCAACACCATGGACACTTTGGCTGGGCTGGATCGCCCCACCCTCACCTTTGGTCTTGAGGAGGGGGACGTCCACGCCGCCAACCTGACATGGAACAATGGAATGGGTTCCTTTGACATCATCTATCGTGAGAACCGCTTTGCCCATGTGAATTTGTCCATTCCCGGAATCCATAATGTGCGCAACGCCCTGGCCGCCTGCGCCGCCGCCATCTGCCTGAAGGTACCCGCCTCCGCCGTAGAAAAGGGGTTGCGAACCTTTCACGGCGCGGGCCGCCGGTTTGAGAAGAAAGGGGAGTATCACGGAGCCATGGTCTATGATGACTATGCCCACCACCCTCAGGAACTTCAGGCCACGCTGACCACCGCCAAGGGGCTTGGCTATCAGCGGCTCATCTGTGCCTTCCAGCCCCACACCTATTCCCGGACGCATGAGCTGTTTCAGGATTTTGTGGAAGTGCTGAAGCTGCCTGATCTTACTATTCTGGCCGAAATTTATGCCGCCCGCGAGCAGAATACCCTTGGTATTTCCTCCCGTGACCTGGCCGCGGAGATTCCCGGGGCGGTGTACTGCGCCACTCTGGAGGCGGTTACAGACAAACTGCGGGAGCTGGCCCGCCCCGGCGACCTGATTTTCACCGTGGGTGCCGGCGATATTTACTTGGCCGGTGAGGCTCTGCTGGCGGAAACGTAAGCATTTTTTATCCGACGGCGGTTTCTTTCCAGAAGCCGCCGTCGGTTTTTCTCTGCGCCTCAACACCAAGGTCCCCTCGCCGGTTTTTCGCCTTCCTTTTCCGCAAAAAACAAGCGGGCTTGCCGCGCCGCTGTGGCCGACAAACCCGCTTTGTAATTAAATGAACCGCCTTACGAATTCTGATCCAGAACCTGAACTAACACGTCTTTTGGCATGACGCCAACCTTCCGCTCCATCTCCTTGCCGTCCTTGAAAAAAATCACGGTGGGGATGGACATGACGCCATAGCGGATGGCCAGTTCCTGTTCCTCGTCCACATCTACCTTGCCGACCACGACCTTCTCGCTGTACTGGCCAGCCAGCTCCTCAATCACGGGGCCGAGCATTTTGCAGGGGCCGCACCAGTCGGCCCAGAAATCCACCATCATCGGCTTGCCCTCGGCCAGGGCCTGATCAAAGCTTGCTTGATTAAAGTGTGTCATTATGATGTCCTTTCTTTTGTTTCTAGTTTGATTGATCCAAACGATCCAGATATTCGCAGGCGGACAGGGCGGCTACGTGGCCCTCCCCAACCGCCTTGGCCACCTGAAGCGGGCCGCCGGTACAGTCTCCTGCGGCAAACACGCCCTCCAAGTTGGTGGCCATCCTCCGGTCAACCTTGACAACCCCGTTTTCAGTCTCCAGCGTGGGCAGCAGATCGGTGGGGGCAATTGCCTGGCGCAGAATAAAAATTCCGTTACAGGGGAGATCCGCCCCATCCGCTTCCAGTGCGGTCACGGCCTGGTCTCCCTTCACCGCCAGCTTGCTTGCCCGGACAAAGGGGATGTCCCGGTCAAGCCCTTCCGGCTCTTTGGCCGCCACATACACCACCTGACAGCCAAGGCTCTTCAGATAGTTGGCCTCCTGCGGTGCCTCGGAGCTCCGACCCACCACGGTAACCGGCTTGTTCCG
>JAYFPV010000315.1:0-12929 GCA_034927465.1 Lawsonibacter sp. | reverse complement strand
GCCAGGCCCATCACCAGCATGCTGCTGCCGCAGTTTAAGTCGGCATACCGCTGCTGCTGGCACAGCAGCGCCCCGGACAGAGCCACCAGCCCGTTGGCCAGCATGACCCCGGCGGTGCGGGTCAGGTCGGCGTTGATAGAGGAGGATCGGACCATCTCCTCGTTATCCCCTGTGGCCCGGATGGCCATCCCCGGTCTGGTGAAGAAAAACACGCTCAATCCAATCGTCAAAAGCACCACAAGGACCAGCGTGAGGATCAGCACCTGGGCGTTGGCATCCATCAGTTTACTATCCACCCCGGAAAACAGGGCGGCAAAGTTTTTATAGATGGTAGGGCTGGATTCTTTCACGGCAGCACCGACGGAGTTTACCGTGTCAAACTGAAGGTACAGGTTGGACTGCCCCCCCAGAACCGCATAGTTCACGGTGTACAGCCCAGCCGCCACCAGAATGCCGGCGAGAATGGCCTCTACCTTTAATTTAGTCTGAAGCAGAGCGGTGAAAAATCCGGCCAGTCCCCCCGCCGCGGCCCCCGCAAAGAGAGCCAGTACCGGATGCCCCGCGATGGTCACGGCGGCACAGGCCGTCATTCCGAAGACAAAGCTTCCGTCCACCGTCAGATCGGGTGTTTTTAAAATGCGGAAGGTGACGAACACCCCCAGCGCCATGGGGGCGTAAAGCAAACCCTGACTCAGGGCAGAGATCAGCATACTGTAAATGACCATAAAAGGCCTCCTGTTCCTGAAGTGCAGTTCCCGGCAGGCCTCTGGAACTGCCGACCGAGACTGCCGCGGGACGTTTCCATCCGCTGGGAATTTCCCCGCAGGCATCAAATCGAGCGGAAACCCGTTTTCCCCGACGCGTGTGCGTCGGGGAAAATACGTCTCACCCGGGAAAGAGCAGCCCGCTTGTCAAGCCCTTTCCCGGGTGCGATTCAATTTCAATTCTGTGCCGTGCTTGCGGCGGTGCCTTAAAAGTGGCTGGTACCGTCCTGCTCCACCAGAACCTCGTACCCCTGATAGGCGGACTCTGGAAAGTCGGCGCCAACGCGCTGAGCCGCCTGAAGATTCACGAACTTGGCATAGTTGCTGAGCGTCTCATAGGGTAGATCCGCGGGGGCGGCACCGTCGAGTACCTTCAGCGCCAGGTCAGCCACCTGCTCACCCAACTGAACATAGTTCACGCCAATGGTGGCAAACCCGCCGTCGGCCACCATGGAATCGGCCCCGCAGTAAATGGGAACTCCGGCGGCATAAGCCACATCAGTGTAGGTGGCCATGGCAGAGGCGATGGAGTTGTCGTTTCCGGTATACAGGGCGTCCACACCCTTGGAAATCAGGGTTTCCACCGCGGTCTGGAGCTCGGACAGGTTGGCGATGGAGGCCTCCTCGTAGGCAATGCTTTGCTGGTCGCAATACACCTTGGCGGCATTGATGGTGGACACGGAGTTGGCCTCGCTGGAAGTATATAAAAATCCAATTTTTTTACAGTCTGGCTGGAAGTTGAAAATCAGCCGGACAATCTCCGCGGAGGGGATATTGTTGGACACACCGGTGATATACTTGCAGTCGTCTCCGGTCAGACCGGCGGCAACCGGATCCGAAACGGCGGCAAATACGATGGGAGTTCCGTCGGCATCAAAAACGGTCTTGGCCGACTGGGCGGTGGAGGTGGCAATGGGAATCACCATGTCAACCCCCTTGGCCTTGCAGTTGCTCAAAATAGTGGACAGGGCGGTAGAGTCGCCGTTGGCATTTTCGGTGGTAATTTCGATATTCTTGCCTGACGCATTCAGCTTTTCCACAATGGTATCCCGAATCTGGTCCAGGGATGTATGGCTCATGGGCTGGACAATGGCAATTCGATACGGCTTCTCCGAACTGCCGGACGCGCTTCCTGACGCGCCCCCTGAGGCGGCCGGTTTGGTCGAGTTACAGCCGGACAGGGCGCCGGTCAGAATCAGTGCGGATAAACAAATAGAAATGAGCTTTTTCATCATCATATCCTCCTAAATTTCAGGGGGCAGTCACAATGCTGCCGCCATGTCAATGTGCGTTTGGATGACCCGACAGGAGGCATCCAGCATCTGCTGCTCCTCAGAGGTCAGGTCAAATTGAATAATCTCTTCGATGCCATTTTTCCCGATGCGGCAGGGAACGCCGCAGTGGACGCCCCGCTGTCCGTACTCCCCATCCAGCAGAACGGAGACGGGTAGAATCCGCTTTTCATCCCGGAGAATGCACCCGGCCAGCACGGCGAGGGCTCGGCCGATGCCAAACTCGGTGGAGCCTTTCCCCTCGATGATCTCCATCCCGGCCCGGCGGGTCTGCTCCAGAATGGTTTCCTTTTCGATGCCCAGCCGGTCAAAGGGGACGCCGCCCACGGTGACAGCGGAGAAAGGCACCATGGAAGAATCACCGTGCTCTCCCATAGAGAAAGCGGTCACGCTCCTGCGATCCACCCCGGCACAGCGGCTGATGCACCGGATCAGACGTGCGGTATCCAGCAGCGTGCCGGTTCCGAAGCAGCGCCATCGCTCCAGCTCCAGACCCTTTCGCACATAGTCGGCCACAATGTCGGCAGGGTTGGTAATGGTCACCACCGGACAGGTGAGCTGCAGCGGCTTCAACTCCTCGACCAATCCCTTCAGCAGTTCCACCGACCGGCCCAGCAGGTCCAGTCTGGTCTGACCAGGCAGCCGTGGCTCCCCGATGGCGATAACCACCAGACTGGCCCGACCGCATTCCTCATAACCTCCGGAGCGAATGGTGACGGCGTGAGGCAGAAAACTGACGCTGTCGGCCACGTCCAGCGCCTGAGCCGCAGCCTTTCCCGGCAAACGATCTACCAGCACGATCTCCTCGCACACCCCCGCGTCGGCCAGCGCACAGGCACAGTGGCTGCCCACATGTCCCGCTCCGATGATGACTACGTTCCGTGTTTCCATATCCATTCCTCCCGTTCCAGACAAACAAAAAACCCCTGACCAAACACATCGTTCGGTCAAGGGCGAAATACAGCGATTTCGCGGTGCCACCTTGATTCGGGTTCCAACAAAAGAAACCCCTTTGAAGCGGAATACCAACATATCCCCGACGGGTAACGTCCGTCCTGCCGTCGATCCGTTTCGAATCGCCCTCCGCAGACCATATTCCTCAGCGCCCCGTGGGAAGCTTACACCGGCCTTCCCTCGCTGTGACGAGACTTCCCTGACTTTTTCCTGCGTCATCGGTTTTATGGATGCATTATAAAACCATTGTTTCCCTGTGTCAAGCATTTTTTCCATGTGCCAGTCGGGCCGCAGCGTTTGCCTTCATCTTCCGGTCCCCGTTTCCGTATTCGCAGCGGGCTGGCGCACACGCCCTCCGCACGTTTTCCACTGCTCTCGTCGGACTGATTCCTGAGTAGTAATTTTTTGCATCTTTTCAGTTTTTGTCCGTCATTTTTTACAGTTTTTGCGACAGCTTGCTTTTTTTCTGAATTCTTTCTCCAGATTGTATCATAGTTTATATTCTTTAGGGGGCTGCTGCCGCTATCTTTAAGAAAACATCTTGTTATTTTTGAGATTTCCCCCTTTTTTAGCTTGTTTTCCCCTTCTTTTGAAGCAGGCCTTCTATGGTTTATCGACTCCTTTTCGGCGTTTGTTGTGCAGCTTGTGTATTTTTACGATTGACATATGTCTTCCGCATTCATATAATGAGCACCAAGCCTGAAAATTCCTGCTCTGGATTCTTTCAGGCGTGCGATAGGTTCCATTCAAAAAAGAAAGAGGTAAATGAACATGAAAAAACATCTTGCACTGCTCCTGGCCGGCGCCATGTGCGTCAGCCTGCTAGCGGGTTGCGGTGGAAAAAGTTCCGGCACCCCCAGCACCCCCAGTGCTGGATCTGCTTCCGGTAGTTCCTCCGCTTCCGGCAGCAACACCTATAAGCTCGGCGGCATTGGCCCCTTGACCGGCGACGCCGCAATCTACGGCACTGCCGCTATGAACGGCGCCCAGATCGCTGTGGACGAAATCAATGCCAAGGGCGGCGCTCAGTTCGCCTTCAAGGCTGAGGACGACGTCGCCGACGGCGAAACCTCCGTCAATGCATACAACTCCCTATTGGACTGGGGCATGCAGGTCCTGGTGGGCCCCGTCACCACTGGCGCCGCCATTTCTGTGTCTGCCAAAAGCTATGAGGACCGGGTGTTTGCTCTGACTCCCTCCGCCTCCTCCACCGACGTCATCAGCGGCAAGGATAATATGTTCCAGGTCTGCTTCACTGATCCCAACCAGGGCACCGGCGCCGCGGACTATATTGCCGACAACATGGCCGGCAGCAAGGTAGCCGTCATTTACCGCAACGACGACGCCTACTCCCAGGGCATCCGGGACACCTTTGTCGCTGAGGCCGGCACGAAGAGTCTGGACATCGTCTATGAAGGCACCTTTACCAAGGACACCGCTACCGACTTTTCTGTTCAGCTGACCGCCGCTCAGGCCGCCGGAGCCGACACCATTTTCCTGCCCATCTATTACCAACCCGCCTCTGTCATTCTGAAGCAGGCCAACGACATGGGCTACGCCCCCACCTTCTTCGGTGTGGACGGCATGGACGGCATCCTGACCATGAAAGGCTTTGATCCCAGTCTGGCTGAGGGCGTCATGCTGCTGACCCCCTTCTCCGCAGACGCGCAGGATGAGCTGACCAAGAGCTTTGTGGCCGAGTACCAGAAGCGCTACAACGAGACGCCAAACCAGTTCGCCGCTGACGGTTACGATGCCGTTTATATCCTGTCCGCCGCTCTGGAGAAGGCTAACTGCACCCCAGATATGTCTGCCGAGGAGCTCTGCGAGGCTTTGGTGAAGGTGATGCCCACCATCTCCGTCGACGGTCTGACCGGCGCTGGCATGACTTGGGCTGCCACCGGTGAGGTGTCCAAGGCTCCCATGGCCGTGATCATCAAAAATGGCGTGTATGTCACTCCCTGATTGACCCCGTTCCCTTTATCGTTTATAATAGATTCATCTGAACCGGAGCAGGCTGCCGGGAGACCATCTCCCGGCAGCCCTTCCGTCATTCTATAGTGGAACCAGAGACTGCAGAGAACACCGGCTGCTGTCTGTGTTTCTGCCATAGACGAAGAGAAAATTAGCAGCGAGGTGCAACCATATGGAATTTCTTTCCTATCTGATTAGCGGGATCAGTTTGGGCAGCGTATACGCCATCATCGCTCTGGGCTACACCATGGTGTACGGCATCGCCAAAATGCTGAATTTCGCCCACGGTGACGTGATCATGGTGGGTGGATATATTTCTCTGTGCGCCATGACCTATCTGGGCTTGCCTAGCCTGGTGGCTATTCTTTTGGCCATGGTTGTGTGTACGGTTCTGGGCGTTTTGATTGAGCGGCTCGCCTACAAGCCTCTGCGCTCAGCTACTTCCCTGGCAGTGCTCATCACCGCCATTGGCGTATCCTATTTTCTGCAAAACGCGGCTCTGCTCATCTGGGGGTCCAACCCCCGGTCTTACTCCTCTGTCATTTCAGGCAATTTAAAACTGTTTGACAACCAGCTCTCCCTCTCTTATGTGTCCCTGCTCACAGTGGCCGCCTGCATTGTCATTATGATCGGCCTGACTTTGTTCACCAGCAAAACCAAGATGGGCAAGGCCATGCGGGCCTGCTCTGAGGACAAGGGTGCCGCTCAGCTCATGGGCATCAACGTGAACCGGACCATTTCCCTTACCTTTGCCATTGGCTCCGCTCTGGCAGCCATTGCCGGCGTTCTTCTGTGCTCCTTCAACTCTTCCCTTATGCCCACCACCGGCTCCATGCCCGGCATTAAGGCCTTTACCGCCGCCGTCTTCGGAGGCATCGGTTCCATTCCGGGTGCATTTCTGGGCGGGATTCTCCTTGGCATCATCGAGTCCCTGGCCAAGGCATACATCTCTACCCAGCTGGCCAACTCCATCGTGTTTGCCGTGCTGATTGTGGTTCTGCTGGTACGTCCTGCCGGCCTGATGGGCAAGTATGTGCCCGAGAAAGTGTGAGGTGGCCGACATGAAGACAAAACTCCTGAAAAAACGGCATACAAAGGTGAATCTTGCTACCTATCTTGGTGTGATTACCGCCTTTGTCGTGGTTAACCTGCTTCAAAACCAAGGCTTGCTGACCCGCTCTCTGCGCGGCCAGCTGATTCCCATCTGCTGCTATATTGTCATGGCGATCTCCCTGAACCTGACCGTCGGCATTTTGGGTGAGCTGTCCTTGGGCCACGCCGGTTTTATGAGCGTGGGCGCCTTTTCCGGCGTGGTGGCTGCCATGGCTCTGCGGGATGCGATTACCTTTGCTCCGCTCCGCCTGGCCGTAGCCATGGTAGTAGGCGCCGTATTTGCCGCCATTGCCGGTGTGCTGGTGGGTGTCCCGGTACTTCGCCTTCGGGGCGACTACCTGGCTATCGTCACCCTGGCATTTGGCGAGATTATTAAAGAACTGATTAACTGTCTGCTGATTGGCCATGACAGCAGCGGCCTGCATCTGGTTTTCAACTTCAACGGCACCAAGGGAGTCAATGATCTGCAGCTGGCCAAGGACGGCATTGTCATCATTAAGGGTGCCCAGGGCGCCACCGGCACCCAGACCATTGCCACTTTTACCGCCGGATTTGTCTTGATTCTGATTGCACTGGCCGTGGTTCTCAATTTGATTCACAGCCGCTCGGGCCGGGCGATTATGGCCATTCGCGACAACAGAATCGCGGCCGAATCGGTAGGCATTAACGTCACTAAGTACAAGCTCATGGCGTTTGTAACCTCTGCCGCCTTGGCCGGGGCCGCGGGAACGCTGTACGGTCTGAACTACTCCAATCTCCTGGCCACGAAGTTTGACTTCAACACCTCCATTCTGGTCCTGGTCTTTGTGGTACTGGGCGGTCTGGGCAACATTTGGGGGTCCATCATTGCTGCCGCGATTCTTACCATCCTGCCGGAGGCGCTGCGCGGCTTTGACGACTACCGGATGCTGGTATACGCCATAGTTCTGATTCTGGTCATGCTGGCTACCAATAACGAACGCTCCAAAGAATTCTTCCTGTCCCTGCGCCGAAGGCTATTCGGCTCCTTGTCCGGGAAAGGAGGCGCTCACAATGGCTAAGCCGTTTCAAAAAGGCAAGATGGTCCCGTTTCCAAGCCAGGCCATCATTCCAGAGCGTGACATCGGAAAGCTTCCGGTACTGGAGTGTCAGCATCTTGGCATTGATTTCGGCGGTCTGACCGCCGTCAACGAATTCAACCTGGTCATTGGCCGCACCGAAATTGCCGGTCTCATCGGCCCCAACGGTGCGGGCAAGACCACGGTGTTCAACCTTTTGACCAAGGTGTACCAGCCCACGCGTGGCACCATCTTGCTGAACGCCAAGGACACCCACGGCATGACCACCACACAGGTCAACCAGGCCGGCATTGCCCGTACCTTTCAAAACATCCGCCTGTTTTCCAACCTGTCGGTGGAGGACAACGTGAAGATCGGACTTCACAACCAGATTCGCTACCCCATGTGGGACGGCGTATTCCGCCTGCCCAAGTTCTGGAAGCAGGAGAAGCTGGCCCACGAGAGTGCCCTGGAACTACTGGAGATCTTCGGAATGCAGGATTTGGCCGGACACGAGGCCGGCTCTCTGCCTTACGGGGCCCAGCGTCGGCTGGAGATTGTCCGGGCTCTGGCCACCAATCCCTCCCTTTTGTTGCTGGATGAGCCCGCCGCCGGCATGAACCCCTCGGAAACCGCCGAACTGATGGAGAATATCGTCAAGATCCGAGACACCTTCCACATCGCCATTATGCTCATCGAGCACGACATGAGTCTGGTCATGGGCATTTGCGAAGGGATCTGTGTGCTGAATTTCGGCCAGATTATCGCCAAAGGCACCGCGGAGGAGATTCAGGCCAACCCCAAGGTCATCGAGGCCTATCTGGGCAGCCAGAAGAAAGGGGAGAAGTGAGCCATGAATACCATGTTGAAGGTAGAGGATATCAACGTCTATTACGGAGCCATCCACGCCATTAAGGGAGTCTCCTTCGAGGTAAACAAGGGCGAGGTCGTCACCCTGATCGGCGCCAACGGCGCTGGCAAATCCACCATTTTAAAGACCATCTCCGGTCTTCTCTCCTCCCACACCGGTTCCATAGAATTTTTGGGTCAGAAGCTGGGGAGCATTCCCGCTCACAAGATCGTCACCAGGGGCTTGGCCCTGGTTCCGGAAGGCCTTCAGATTTTTCTTCAGATGACGGTGGAAGAAAATCTTGAGGTGGGCGCGTTTACCCGGCCAAACTCCGAGATTGAGACAGGCGTAGCTGATGTATATCAGCGCTTCCCCCGTCTGAAAGAGCGGCGGCGGCAAATCGCCGGCACCCTGTCCGGCGGCGAGCAGCAGATGCTGGCTATGGGCCGGGCCCTGATGTCCAAGCCCACATTGCTGATGCTGGATGAGCCGTCCATGGGCCTGGCACCAATTTTGGTGGATCAGATTTTCGATATCATTCGGGAGCTGAATCAAAACGGCACCACCATCCTGCTGGTAGAACAAAACGCGCAGATGGCGCTGTCCGTGGCCCATCGCGGTTATGTGCTGGAGACCGGAAAGGTGGTCACCACTGGAACCGGGGAAGAGCTACTGGAAGATGCGGCCGTGAAAAAGGCGTATTTGGGCGGCTGAATCACGGGACTTTCACACCAAAGAAAAAAGAAAAAAGAGTGGAACCCGGACTTTGCCCGGCTTCCACTCTTTTTTAGATGTAATGTATCTCATCGGAATTGCCCAGATCCAAATGCCGGGCGATCCAATTTTTCCTTTGCTACGGTGCCCGGAACGTCCCGGCCCCCGGGTTACCAATAGTACGCACTCATAGCGTCTTCGCTTGGGGCGGTTTCATTTTCTGCAACTGCATACTCGTTCGGTTCTTTTTCATTTTCGCGCTTCATCAATTCCTCATCGTCTTCCGCATTGCCATGTGGAAATTCCAGTCTGAAATTACAGTTTGGACAACTGCTCACTCTGGGGCCTCGGCCGCTGCCATGGCCAACGGATTCCTGTTCTGTAAATTTCAATTCCTCGCCGCAGATCGGACATACTTCCGGGATTTTTTCCATGTGAAGCGTCATTGTTTTCTACCTCCTTCCTTCTTGACACTACCACATTCCCGTCTGTTCGTCAACGTTTTTTCCATATTTTTTCTTTTATTTCATTCTATTTTTATTTATAATGCACAATTTTGTTTTCCTTTAAGGTGCCCCCGCGGAGATTTCCTCCCGTACCATTGGATGCTCGCCCGAACAGGGCAGACCACTTCTTCTCCAAGCCTTACCATGCGGTTCTCCTGCTCACGGACATCCGTGCTAACCGCAGCTGCCTTTGTGCAGAGAGTGATTCCTATCGCGTGGGCCGCTCTGCGCGTCTCTCTCCAGTACCCCGCATTGACAGCATTCGTTCGGACAGATACAATAGAATTAAATATTTTCATTATTTCAAAAGAATGCTGCACCGCAAAAAGGAGGCGACTTGCGTGAAATTTTATCTTCTTTCCCTTTACTTGGCGGTGCCCGTGGCACTTCTGTGCGCCTGCGGCCCCAAAGAAACCCAACCCGTATTCTCTTCCTCTGACCTTTCCGGCTCCGCCAGTCAATTCGTTCAGTCCTCCGCCTCATTGGGTGAGTTCTCCTCTCCCCAGTCCCAGCCCGCCCAGGCCGCGTGTGCCCAGGCCTGGCTGGAGGGATACAGCCCTGAGCTGTCCAACCTGGGGCAGTCGATGGACCAGATCCTCTTGGAATCCGATTTGGTGTCGTATGACTGGTGGCCGGGCGGCAGGGAGGGAGTACGAATGGACCTGACTCCCCTGTTGTTTTCCGGCCCGCCCCGCCAGTCCGGTTCAGTGTGTGCCGCTCTCGGCACCACGCTCCGTCAGGAAACCACCGTGGACGTATTGCGCTCTCAGTGGGAGGACACGTTGATTTTCGCCCCCAACGACCCTGTGGCCGGGGCCTGCTGGATGGTACAGGCCGGAGAGATCACCTTCCGCTTCCTTACGGACAGTCAGGGACGAAGCCTTCGGTCCGGGGGCTCCAATCTGGTTCTTTCCCGGGACGACCTGCTGCCCAAAACGCTGTTCCCCCAGTGGGCGGATGGACTGGCTTCCTGGATCGACCAGTGGACTGAGCAGCCCGGCCCGGTATGGGACAAGCTGATATCCTCTTCCGCCGCTCTGGGGCAGACCGGCACTCCCGCAGGAGCCGTTCAGCCCGGTGATGCGGATTTGGCCGATTTGCTCTATGCGGGCTTTGGGGTGAAGGACCCATCTACGGGGATCCAATTTTTCTCCTCGGAAGAGGGTCAGCCGTGGGAGGCCATCACCGTCCCCGCTGCATTGATCCTGGGGGACGCTCTGCCCGCGGATACCGATCAGATTATCTCCAGTCTGAACACCGCGTTTTCCTGGAGTTTGTACAACGGGGCCGGCTATTGGTTCTATCTGGGCAACTATAAGGTGTTTCTTCCCTCCGACGCCCAGGGGCTGGTAAGTCCGGACAGCGATTTCCTTATCCATTGGGGCGATAACGCAGGCGCTTGAACAAATTTTGTTCCAATGACGTCGAAAATCCGTGGAGAACCCTTGTAACCAGCCCAAAAAGCATTATAATAATGTTTGTTGAATCAACTGCACTGTCTGATTCCCAATACTGCAAGATATGGAAATGAGGATCTGTACTATGGAACGCACCACCATCGCCGCCGTCTTTGCCGACCAGGATGCCCTGGGCGGCCAAACCGTTACCGTCTGCGGCTGGGCCCGAACCATTCGGGACATGAAGGCCTTCGGGTTTGTCGAGCTGAACGACGGCTCCTGCTTCAAAAACCTCCAGGTGGTTCTGGAGGCAAATACCTTGGACAACTTTAGGGAACTTGTCAGCCAGAACGTGGGGGCCGCGCTGATTGTCACCGGCCAGGTCGTGCTGACCCCCCAGGCCAAGCAGTCCCTGGAGCTCAAGGCCGTCTCCGCGGCGGTGGAAGGATCTTCCGCCCCGGACTACCCCCTGCAGAAAAAACGCCACAGCGTGGAGTTTTTGCGCACCATCCAGCACCTCAGGCCCCGGACCAACCTGTTTTCCGCCGCCTTCCGGGTTCGCTCGGTGGCTGCTCACGCCGTCCACTGCTTCTTCCAGGACCGTGGCTTTGTCTATGTCCACACCCCCATCATCACCGCCTCCGACTGCGAGGGAGCCGGCGAGATGTTCCAGGTCACCACCCTGGATCTTCAAAATCTCCCCAAAACTGCAGACGGCGCGGTGGATTATTCCCAGGATTTTTTCGGCAAGCGGGCCAATCTCACCGTGTCCGGCCAGCTCAACTGTGAAAACTTTGCTATGGCCTTCGGCAACGTGTATACCTTCGGCCCCACCTTCCGGGCTGAAAATTCCAACACTGCCCGCCACGCCGCCGAGTTTTGGATGATCGAGCCTGAGATGGCCTTTGCTGATCTGACCGACTATATGGACGTGGCCGAGGACATGATTAAGTATATCATCCGCTTCGTCATGGAGCTCTGCCCCGACGAAATGGACTTTTTCAACTCTTTTGTGGACAAGGGTCTGAAGGTGCGGCTGGAACATGTGGCCGGCTCCGACTTCGGGCGGCTGACCTATACCGAGGCCGTAGAAATTTTGCGGGCGCACAACGATCAATTCGACTACAAGGTGGAGTGGGGCAGTGACCTGCAGACCGAGCACGAGCGATATCTTACCGAGCAGGTGTTCCAAAAGCCGGTGTTCGTCACCGATTACCCCAAAGAAATCAAAGCCTTTTATATGCGCCAGAACGACGACGGCAAGACCGTGGCCGCCGCCGACTGTCTGGTCCCTGGCATTGGAGAGATTATCGGCGGCTCCCAGCGCGAGGAACGTTTGAACGTGCTGGAAGACCGCATTCGAGAGCTTGGCATGGACCCGGACAACTACTGGTGGTACTGCGACCTGCGCCGGTACGGCTCTTGCCGCCACGCTGGATATGGATTGGGCTTTGAGCGGCTGGTCATGTATCTCACCGGCATCGGCAACATCCGGGATGTGGAACTCCACCCCCGTACCGTTGGCAACGCGGATTTTTAAGGGTAG
Organism: Lawsonibacter sp.; assembly: GCA_034927465.1. Taxonomy (GTDB): domain Bacteria; phylum Bacillota; class Clostridia; order Oscillospirales; family Oscillospiraceae; genus Lawsonibacter. The sequence goes on along the minus strand of JAYFPV010000315.1, from coordinate 782 downwards.
TTTTTCCGATCTTCACATTGCCGGGGGCCCTTTCTGGTATCTTTTCTGAGCGTTTGCGGCGGTATGCGCCGCCATACAATTTGAATATGAAACGGGGAGCGGCCTGCGGCTGCTCCCCGTTTCATATTCTCTGTTTGGTCATATCCCCGGCTCTGTCATACCGATGTCGTGCAACATGCCGTATTCCATTTCGGCCTGCTCCCCCGCGTGCATGCAGGTCTTCGCAAAAACAGGAAAATTCTCTAAAATCGTACCGACAATATACGGGTCCAGCGATTTGTTCTTCACCATATTGTTCAAAATGGTGGTCGTCTCCTTTTGAGACATAGGCTCTTTATAGGGACGTTTCTCCTGCAGAGCAGAGAACACATCCGCAACGGCCATGATTCGTGACCCAAGGCATAGGCGGTCCTCCCCAATGTGAAACGGATACCCGGTCCCATTCAACCGTTCGTGGTGATAGGCTGCCCAGCGTTTGAGATCGTCCAGCCCCGCAATGTTGTCCAGCAAATAGTAGGTATAGTAGGTATGCGACCGGATCACATCAAACTCCTCCGGCTCAAGGGCGGATTGCTTTTCCAGAATAGCATTGTCCACCGTAAGCTTCCCCAAATCGTGAAGATATCCGGCTGCCAGCATCTTTTTGCAGTCTGTGGAAGAGAAATGCAACAATTCTGCCAGTTTTTGTGCCACCTTTGCCACGCTGGCCGAATGGGTAGCGGTAAACGGACTTCTGAAGTCAATCAGGTAAGAATAAATGCGTGCCAAGTCAATAAGATCGT
>JAYFPV010000432.1:0-5401 GCA_034927465.1 Lawsonibacter sp. | reverse complement strand
TGGTGCTGCTGGACGAGCTGGAAAAAGCCCATCGGGAGGTATGGTCAATCCTTCTTCAAGTGATGGAGGAAGGGGTGCTGACCGATGCGCAGGGGCGAAAGACTGACTTCCGAAACACGGTGCTGGTGATGACCTCGAATCTTGGGGCTAGACGGTTTACTCAGGGACAGCGTCTGGGGTTTGCTGCCGGGGGGCAAGCAGAGCGGGAGAGTCTGGAACGAGAAGTGCTGAGCGATGCCAGGAATACCTTTGCCCCCGAATTTCTCAACCGACTGGATGCCGCCCTGGTGTTTCACCCACTGGACCAGGCCGCCCATGGAAAAATCACACGCCAGCTGCTGTCCGAAACGAAACAGAGGCTGGATCGACTAGGGGTGGCAATGGAGGTGGAGGACCAGGCCGTCGATTTGCTGGCCTGCCAGGGGAGCGACAAGGAGTATGGGGCAAGGCCGCTCCGCCGCGCCATTTCTTCCCTGGTGGAAGATCCTGCTGCAGATTTGCTGCTCGCCGGCCATATGAAAAAGGGAGATACGCTGAAAGTGCTGGCTGAGGATAATCGTGTTCAGGTAAAGCTGGTATAAAAGAGCTGGTCATATAGCATGCGGATAGGGCATCTTCGTAAAACGAGAATGCCCTATCCGCATGCTGTGCTTATTAGCGTTCATATAAAAGAATAGAGAGAGTAACAATCACCCAAAGAATGGATAATCCGATAAAATAGGTACCCAAGCCTTTTGAGAACTTCTTTCGATTTTCAGGAGTGTCTTCAGCAACTTTTTTCACTTTGGGTCCCATGCGCAAATACAGACCCTTGTCCTCCGGGGTTTTTGGGAATGGAAAATCAAAGAAACATGAAAAATCGTACTTCCGCATCAGGAATCCAACGGCACACAAAACAGCACCGAAAAGCAAACAGAAGGCCGTTAGACAAATTTTTGTGGCTTCGTTCATGTTGTCTACCTCCTGAAGACAAGCTGCGCGGAGAAAAAACGGAGTAGCCTGGCAAATATGCGCCTCAGAGCTCCGTCAACGTCACCAGGTCCACATCCTGAGCGCAAAGGCATAAACTGTATTCCGGGGCAAACGGGACCAGCCGGAACTGAACCCCATCCAAAACGGGGAATCGATTGTCGGAGGAGACGACAGAAAAAGAGTCTGGGTCATCAAAAAAACCATGTCCGGTATATTTGACCCAGCTCTCCTTGGCACACCACAGATCAAAGAAATCGCGATAACCGCGCTCGGACAGGAAGGCGTCCTCCAGCGGGTGGAAAAAACGGTGGGATAGCTTGGACGGAGCAGTGTATGATTGATGAATTTGCAAATCAAGCCCAAGCGGCTGTGAGGAAAAGGCGCAGAGCCACCAGTTTCCGCTGTGCGTCACCGAGAAGTGGACATGGGGCATCCTGGGAAAGAATGGCTTGCCCCAGGGGCCTGTCTCAACTGCCCCCAGGCAGTCGCCCGAAATCCCGGCATAACGGCTTGCAGCCACATTCAGCAGAGCCCGGGAGCCGGGGTGTCCCTCCTGAAAGGTGTGACGGAAGATGCGGATATCCAGACACAGTTCGTCCATCCTCAGGGCTTGGTAAAGCCTTTTTGGGCCAAATAGTTGATGATATCCTTGACCTGGTGCAGGTGCCACACCTCTCGTGTGGGGATTGTGGTGTCGAAATGGTCCTCAAAGGCGTTGATGATGCTCATAACGTCGAAGGAATTCAGGGCCAGATCCTGCACAAAGTCAGTTTCATAGGTGATACCCCGTTTTCCTGTAACGTCGTAAATAATGTCCTGGATCAATTGAAGCATGGCGATATTCTCTCCTTGTATCAGTTAGCGTACCGCTTAATTTTTTTGGTGCCGGTCTTGTTGAACTCCTTCTCCCGGATGTTGATCAGTTGGATCTGTTGATAGGAGGGCAGTTTCTGGTTGATCTTGTCAATATCCTGTTGAAGGTGCTCCAGAATTTCGTAAGAAGTCAGGCCCTCAGACCGCTGAGGATCGGGGTAAATGCTGGCGGTGAGTTTAACGTCGTCAGCAAATACGCCGTTTGCGGTGCCGGAAACCAGAACCTCTTTGACCATGGGGATGGCGGAGATCAGGTCCTCCAGCTTTTCCGGGGAAACCTTTTTGCCGTTTTTAAAGACGATCAAATTCTTTTTCCGACCGGTCAGGTAGAGGAAACCGTCTTTATCCAAATAACCAAGGTCACCTGTGTTGAACCAGCCGTCGTTCAAAGCCACGGCGGTTTGCACGGGGTCCTTGTAGTAGCCCTGCATGACGGAGGGGCCTTTGGCCCAGACCTCACCATCCACCAGCTTGACCTGACAGCTGGGCAGCGGCAGACCCACAGAACCCAGCTTGTTGGCATAATTACAGTTGACCGAGATGAGGGGAGAACACTCGGTGATGCCATAGCCCTGAAGCACTTGGACGCCCAATAGTTCAAATTCTTCAGAGACCTCACGACTTAGGTGGGCACCACCGCTCGCAATCAGGCGCAAACTGCCCACAATTTCCTCCCGCAAATGGTCCAGGGTTTTACTCCGATAGTTAAGATGCAGTTTTTTGCAGACGGCTGCGAGCTTCAGCAGCTTACGCAGATTATCTGCTTTGCCGGCCTTCTCCACATTGAGCCACAGCTGATTATGAAGCGCCTCTATCATCAGTGGAACGGTGAGCATGGAGTCCGCCTTGGATAAATGAAAGTCCCGCACTGCGGTTCGCAGTTCTCCATTGATGTACAGATGGATGCCCCGCAAAAAGGCATTAAGAACGGCGCAGTTCAGACCGTAGGCGTGATAAAAGGGAAGAGAAGAAAACATCCGATGATAGAAATAGATGTTACTACACTCTTCTCGGATATTCTGCATCACACCACACTGACTTAGCATGACCATTTTAGACTGGCTGGTTGTTCCGGAGGTGAAGACAATCTCAGCGGTCTGGTCCATGGAAACCGGACAGGGGGGCTCCGGTTCGGAAGCCATTAGAATGTGGCCAAGCTCATACAGATCGGAAATGGAGGATACCCGCTCGTCGCTGGACAACCCGTCCATCATGACCATGTGCTGTAACGAGCCTTCTCCCAGAAGGGGAATACAGATGGGCAAAAAGGTGGGGGAGAGGAATAAGACCTTGGCATCGGATCGCCGGACCATATCCCGGATGCTATCATCCGATTGCTCGGTATCCACACAAACCGCGACACCGCCGCAAGATACGGTAGCCAGAAAGGAGATGATCCAGTCGGCGTTGTTTTCACTTACGATAGCGACGTGGGTTCCGAGAACCAGACCTTTGTTGATCATGGCACGGCGCAGCGCGGTAACCTGCTGAATCATGTCCCGGTAGGTGAGCGTTTTTTCCTCCTGCCGGCGGGTAAACCAGGACAGTGCCGGCCGATCTCCATATTCTGTTTCCATGCCGGAAAGAAAGGCCGGAAACGTGTCATAAAAGGGAACCGTGTAGTCCGCTTTGTTATAAGGATGTATTCTCATGCTGAACCTCCTGCAATTTATTGTTGTGATTCCAAGGTTACCTGACAGGAGGCGTAGCCGTTTATGTTCTCCTGCATTTTTTCCCAAAAGTCAGGCCGACTCACCATTGCCTGAAAAACCTCTACAATATGGGTATCCAGCTGAGTTCCCTTGCACCGGTCCAATTCTGCCATAGCCCAGCGAAAGCCAAGACTTTTGCGGTACTGGCGGTCGGAGGTCATGGCGTCGAAAGTGTCGGCCACGGCGATGATCCGGGCCTCCTCTGGGATATCCTCCCCGGAGAACCCTTCCGGATATCCGCCGCCGTCCACGCGTTCGTGGTGACTGAGCACAGCGGAGAGAATGGGGCGGAACTGGCTGATGACCGACAGAAGGTCCACTCCGTTGCGGGAGTGTGTTTTGATGATCGCATACTCCTCATCGGTAAGCTTGCCGTTTTTCAGCAAAATATCGTCCGGGATGGACAGTTTGCCCACATCATGGAACAACCCGGCAAGCCGAACCCGTTCGCAGTATTGGGGGTCACGGCCCAACTGCTGGGCAATATGGAGTGCGTAGTAGGATACCCGGTCGGAGTGGCCCCTGGTGTAGGTGTCTTTGGCATCCACCACCAGACGCATGGTGCTGATCATCTCCAGATAACCGCTTTGCAGCTGGCTGTACGCGTGGTCCAACTGGAAATTTTTTTCTCGTACCAGCGCATGGAGATGGGCATTGGAGATAGCGGCGGAAGCTTGGCGGGAAAAGACTTCCATCAGTTGAATCTGGTCGTATTTCGGAGGTTCGTTCAGGACAACGGACAACAGACCGATCTGATGATGCTCGCTGTCCACAAGGGAGAGAATCATCTGTTTGCCCTGGATCAGGGAACTCTTCCCCTCCAGATCCCGAAGCAGCGATTCCGCGTCTATGGTTCCCAAAGCAGAAAAATTCTCTCCGACCGCTCTGGAAATAAAACGCCGCGCTTCGGGCTGCGGGGCGGCGCCTTGGTAGTGAACCGAGTCCAGGGTGAGTACCACATTGGTGCAAAGCAGGAGGGAGGAGACAGCCCGCAGGATACTGTCGGTGATCTGATCCATCGAGCCTAAGTCGTAGATCCGAGGCAGCGAATCCATAATGGTGGCCAGACCGTCTTTGTAGCTTTTGATTGTTTGCATCTGTCGGATGGATTTGACGCAGGACTCCACCAGCAGTTCCAGCTGATCAAAGCGGTCGCTCTTTTCGTAGTATCCCTGGATGTCTAGGGCCCGGATGGTCTTAATGGGAGGAACCATGCTTTTGTGGCCTGTGAGCAGGATAATGAAGATGTCCGAATCAAACTGGCGTACCTGCTCCACAACCTGATTGCCGCAGATAGGGGTCATAAAATAGTCCAGCAGCAGGATATCATAGGCCCCCTGACGGATGCGCTCAATTGCGCGGTAAGGATCGGTTTCCACGTCCACGCGATAACCGGAACGCTGGAAGTAAGCCTGAACCGTGGAGGTCATAATGGGATCATCATCCAGGGTAAGAATGGAGAACGCGTTCTCGTTTGAATGTTGCCTATGCTGTCTCATCGACTGCCACCTCGCTTCACATTCCGGGTTAAGAGAAGTAATGGTCCGAATCAGAGAGGTCGCCCCCATCTGACTCGGAGGGATTTAAAGGAATTGTCATGCCGAAGATGGCGCCACCGCCTGGGTTATCCTCGCACCACATGGTGCCCTTGAACTTTCCGTGTACCACGGCGTTGGAGATATACAGACCAAGGCCGCTTCCCAGGGCTCCCTTGCTGGTGGCCATTTCTTTAAACAGGCGGTGACGTATGGACGATGGGATGCCGGCGCCGGTATCCTTGACATAAATCTTCATAGAATTGCCGTCTTGATCCACACCGACTGTAATACAGCCGCCGCCCGCCT
>JAYFPV010000191.1:0-6224 GCA_034927465.1 Lawsonibacter sp. | reverse complement strand
GATTACACGGACAGGACTTGCGTCATTGTAATCAATATTGGCAGCGTGTCGACCGGGTTGATTGTGGACTGCGTTTCCGAAGTTCTGACAATATCAGATGATAACATTTCGGAAAAACCTGAGATAAGTGCTCGAGGCGGTCGGGAATATGTGAAAGGCATTGGCAAAGCCGAAAATCATATTCTACTGTTGCTGGACTGTGAAAAGTTGCTTGGCGAGGATGAACTTGAGAATGTTTCAGCACAGTTCCAATGATAGATTTATGTATCAGCCCGCAGTCCAGCACAAGATAATTTAAGCATCATATTGTGTGAGGTATACGAAAGGAAATGTTAATATGAAAAAGTGGTTTGAAAATATAAAGGTGTCTCGGAAGCTGTCAACCGGATTTCTCATGGTTGCTCTACTTGGAACTGTAATTGGTATGGTAGGTGTTTTTAACCTGATTACAATGTCTATCAATCAGCAGGAAACCTATGATCAATGTACCTTGGGAATAAAATACGCATCCAAGGCGGAAACGGATTTTATGGCTCTTGGAAAGGCAACAAGTGGACTACAGATCAATCTAAATAACGCAGCTGCAAAAGACCAATACATCGAAAAAGTCCAAGGCTACATTGCTACAATGGAAACAGATTTTGAGACTTATAGTAACACAATTTCCAGTGAAGAGGACCAGAAAAACCTGGATAATGTTAAATCCACATATGCTGCTTATTTGGAAATCATAAACAAAAACTTATCCATTGCCAAATCCGGCGGAACTTCTGACGATATGATGTCAAATATGTCTCAGGCGGCCTCCATTGCCAACGAAGCAGCGAAAGCGTTCGAATCCCTTACGGAATATAACTCCTCCCTTGCTCAGAAAGACATCACAGCCAGTAAAACATCGGCAATCTTATCAATCGGCCTGATGATCGCTTTAATCTTGATATCCTTTGTGATTTCTTTTATCTTAAGCCGTTTTATCTCTGGCATGATTAGCAAACCCATGCAAAAATTTGCGGCGTTTGGCGCGCTACTGGCTGTCGGCGATATTGATGCAAGCAAAGTCTTGGACAAAGAAGACTTGAAATTGAAATACAGAAAAGACGAAATTGGAACGCTTGCATTAGCTTTCAATAAGATAATGGAGAGTACCACCGAGCAATCTCATAAGACTGCGGCAATTGCGGAGGGAGACCTCACCACAGTCATGACGGTTAGATCCGAATTTGACGTCATGGGCAACGCCCTTGCCGATCTTGTGGCAAAATTTCATGATCTCGCGATGTCCATTGTCACATCCGCCGATCAGGTAGGCGCCGGGGCAGAGCAGGTGGCGAACTCCAGTACCGTGCTTTCCCAGGGTGCGACGGAGCAGGCTAGTTCCGTTGAAGAGCTGTCAGCGTCCATGGAGGAAATCACAGCACAGACGACACAGAACGCGGAGAACGCACAAAAGACCAATACGCTGGCGGTCAATATTCAAAGGGACGCAAATTCTGGCAATAATCAAATGACGGAAATGCTCCGTGCTATGGACGAGATCAACGCCTCCTCACAGAGCATCAGTAAAATCATCAAGGCCATCGAGGACATCGCATTCCAGACAAATATTCTGGCGCTCAATGCGGCGGTAGAGGCGGCGAGAGCGGGAAGCGCGGGTAAGGGCTTTGCCGTGGTGGCTGAAGAAGTCCGAAATCTTGCGGGGAAGTCCGCCCAAGCGGCTAAAGAGACGACCGAGCTGATTGAAACCTCAATAAGAAAAGTGGATGCTGGTACGAAAATCGCAAAAGAGACGGCGGGTGCGCTGGGCAAAATCGTGGAAGGTATTTCACAGACCGGCGAGCTTATCGGAGCAATCGCCACCTCTTCAAACGAACAGGCGGCAGCACTGGAACAGATCAACCAGGGAATCATGCAAATTTCACAGGTTGTCCAGAGCAACGCAGCCTCTGCCGAGGAAAGCGCGGCGGCCAGCGAAGAACTGTCCGCCCAGGCTGACAGTCTGAAGGAATATGTCAGTGTCTTCAAGCTTAGCGGTAATCCCATTGTCCGGAACGAAACGGCGCATTTAATCGGTGAGACGTCAGAGAATATGATGACTAAGAAAGCATCATCCAAAGATGAGATATCTCTAGCAAATCACAACCTCGGAAAATATTAACGACGAATTCGAATATCGGCACAATTGAGCAGGAGGGGCTTAGTGAAGCAGCACGAAACATACAGAGCCGAAGGGGATGCATACCAGAACAGATGTATTGCCAGTATTCATTCAGAGAGAGAGCTTCTCCAAATCCCATTGGTAGCGCTTCGGAGGTCAAATTCATAGTAAGTTCCCATTTCATCTGGATACGATTCTATTTTATCATGCCCGGCGAATATTTTACTGTCTGGTTTTTTAGGGTTTATATTCGTGCCTAACATTTTGTCGTGTCCATTTCTATGGGTTATTTTATGCATATAAACAACAAATCCGAACCCTTCTCCAATTGGAAAAAGGTTCGGATTGTGTTGTTTTGGTGGAGCTAAATGCACCAAAGTCGAACCCGCCGGAGGGGCTGTCAACACAGCCCTCCAAGGCTTCGGCGAAAGCAAAGTCGACGGTCTCGGCGCCCTGCTTCCCGTAATTGTAGACGATCCGCAGCCGGTCGTCGTAAAGGTACACGGCGTTCACGAAGTTCTCGATCACCTTCCACTGGAAAGCGGGATCTTTGTAGTCGCCGTCCCTGAACTTCTCCAGCCAGAAGATCACCTGATCCTCGGTGAGGCTGGTGAGCTCAATGCTGGCCTTCTCGATGGAGGCCTTCAACTCGGCCCGCTGCGTCTCGAGCTCGTCCATGCGCTCCTTTGTCGTCGGCGTTATGATCCCTTGCTCGATGGCCTTCATGACATTCTTCAGGAGCCGCTCGACCTCGGAAAGCTGGCCCTCGAGGAGCGGGATCTGGCCCTCGTCTCGTTCCTTCTGCTGGAGCTGGATCACGCCCGAGGCGATCCGGCCCATCACCTCGTCGGTGAGGACGTGGGTGAGCGTCTCCCTGACCACCAGCTCCTCGATCCAGTCCTTTTTCACTGTTTTCTTCGTACAGTCGCGGCGCCGCTTTTTGCCTGCGCAAATATAATAATTATGCTTTGCGCCCGTCTTTGAGGTGCCAGACTCGCCCACCATGGCGCTCCCGCAGAGCCCACAGAACAGCTTCCCGGTGAGCAGATAGTCGACCTGCGACCACGACGACGCCGGCGCTCTGGCATGCTTCGCGATGGTCTCCTGAGCCAAGTCAAACACCTCCCGCGTAATGATCGGCGGCACGCCGCCCTCGATCCTGATCTCTCCGTACTGGTAGACGCCAATGTAGCGCTCGTTCCGCAGCATGACCCTCAGCGAGTTCTTGTTGAACCGAGCCCCGCGTGAAGTGCGGCAGCCTCGGGCGTTCAGATCGGCCGCGATCTCGCAGGCGTTCATACCCCCGGTATACATGGCAAAGACGTCCCGGACGATGGCAGCGCCGGCCTCGTCGATCGCGAACCGGCCGTCGGAGCCCTTGCAATACCCGAGCGGCAAGTTGCCGTTGTTGACTTTACACTCCAAAGCGTTCGCCTCCATGCCTCTCCGAATGTTCTGCGACAAGTTCGCGCTGTAATACTCGGCCGAGCCCTCCAGCACCGACTCGAGCAGGATCCCCTCGGGCCCCTCCGGGATCGACTCCTTCGCATAAAGCACCCGGACGCCGTACTTCTTCAGGCGGGCCTTATACATGGCCGAGTCGTATCTGTTCCGAGCAAAGCGGTCGACCTTCCAGACGATCAAGAGCTGCACCTTGCCCTTCGCGCAGTCCCTCATACAGCGCTGGAACTCCGGCCGGCGATCCGTCGTGCCGCTGACCGCGTGATCGGCGTACTCGCCGAGTATCGTGATCCCGTTGCGGTCGCAATACTCGCGGATCTCTTTGAACTGTTGCTCAATGGACGCGTCCTTCTGGCTATGCGACGAGTACCGGCCGTAAATATAGGCTCGCATGGCGCCCGGAGCTGCTGCGGATCCTTTGCGTGGGCTCATTCTTCGTCACCATCTGAAGGCTCGCAGTGGTCAAGGCCGAGCTGCTGAGCCAGCCAATAGACGTGCTTGCAAGGAAGCCCTCGATCCTCAAAATCCGGGCAAGTGCAACCGATCAGCGTTGTCTTATACCGCCCACCATTCCCACCGATGAACGTGGCACACTTCGTTTCCGGGCTGAACACGTCGAGCGTAAGCTCACCGCCGGCCGCTCGCTTCATGCGCTCCTGCTGAGGATATTGATCGTGGCAGCCGCCCCATCGGGCCCAGAGCTCAGCAGCGTCAGCGCCCATGTACGCAGCGGCCTCCTCTGCGGCTGATTCTTCTTCCTGCGTGAGCTGCCACCGCAGCACAAGGCCATTAGCATCATAGAACCCCCCGCCGATGATAGCGACCAGATCCACCAGCCAGCCGATCCCGACCACGCCGCCGGTGAACGTCCAGAGGACGCCGGTGCCGATCTTCCCGACGTAATACCGATGAGCGCCGAACATACCGAGGAAAATGCAGAGCAGCAGTGCAACCGTCTTGCTTTTCGGAGACGTTGGCCGCTGCGACGACGGACAAAAGGCAAGCGACTCGCCGGAGCTGGCCACGCTGCCACAACTCCTGCCTCTGGAGCTGCCAGATCTGGTACTGTATGAAAGGCCAGAGCCCGGGATCCCCGCCGTGGTCGTCGTCCGGCCAGTGGTGCTGAAGGTTTTCTTGAGCCCCCTCGGGCCGATGGAAACACTTGCACTCCTTCCGCTGAAGTTCAGACGGACACCCGGCGCGATTTTTTTGCTTTTCCGAAATCTCATTGCCATAATGATCCTCCTCACTTTCCCGTCGTCAGCGACGGGAATTTTTGTTTATGTAGTCGGCAAGGCTTATCACCTTGCCGTATCCTGCTGCGCTACAAATCAAGCCATTTTTGCGCAATCCCCTTTTTGAGAATATTTGTCCGCGATGTCATCCGCATACTCGAGGATTTTTGCACGGCCCTCCTCGTTCATCCTGTCCCATACTCCGATCAGGCGGTCAAGCCCCTGATCGCCGTGGCCACCGTCAATGCGAGGATCATCTGTCCAACACATCAAGTACGCCGGAGAGCAGCGCAAAGCCTTCGCAAACAGCTCAACTGTCGACGTCGTAACGTTTTTGATGATCCCCTTCTCGTGCTTTTGAACGCCAGAGCGTGAGATCCCAACAATCTCTCCGACTTCTTCCTGAGTCATTCCCATGTTGATCCGGCGCTGACGCAGCCGCTCGCTGCTAAACATTCACGCCACCCCCTTCCTTTTATTGTGCTCATTATAGCAGTTTTTAGCCGCTCAGTCTACAAAAACAAAAAATAATTTCAAAAGTAGCTTGACAAGCTACAATTTTCGCAGTATATTGACAGTACACCAAGCGAAACGACACAGACCGACAAGGCCGGCATTTTGAAAGGAGCACAACACCATGACAACGAAAACACAGGAGCGCGAAGCCCTTCAGAAAATCCAGAAGATCGTCGCCGGCCTCGGCGAGAGCAGCTACGTCGGAACCGCCTTCGAGGGCTGCTTCGACATCGCAGAGCAGAATATCGAATACGACGCGGCGTTCAGCCTGAAGGGCCAGCTTGAGCTCGCACAGGAGGAGCTCAAGAAGCAGGCCGAGGCTCATGAGGCAGACGCTCGCCGCTTTGCCGGCCAGAAGAAGATCGAGATCGAGGCCCTCAAAGCCGACCTCAATGCCGCCAATTCCGAGATCTCCAGCCTGAAGGCCGAGGTCGCTGCCATCCAGAAGCCGCTCGAGCCAGCAGCTATCTCCGAGGAGCTGATCGCAGACCTCGCCACCTTCTCCATGGCATACGTTGACAGGATCCGGGCCGCTCTGCTTCAGAGCGCCGGCCAGATCGCCAAGGATCACACGGTCGTCAAACTGCTCCACGAGTACAGCATCCGCAAAGCCGCCGAGACTGAGGACTACGCCAGAACCGTCCGGGACGTCGTGAGCGGCGGCGCTGAGTTCCACCCCAGCAACAACGTCCTCACCCACGCCACCAGCTACCGCCAGATCCTCGAGGATCTGCTGGCCGAGTATTTCAACTAAGGAGGGCACCATGAACGACCTCGAATACATCCGCACAGATCGCAACGGCACCAAATACTTCAACGACTGGACTTGCCCCCGCTGCGGCGGGGCAGGCCAGTCC